>CAZMXH010000291.1:0-560 GCA_964570165.1 uncultured Actinomycetes bacterium | reverse complement strand
GGCTTCGTTTTGTGTTGCGCGTTTTCGCCCCCGTCGTGGCGCCGCCGGGGGGTTTCCGGTGGGGTCGCGCCCGTTGGGGGCGCGGGGGCGCCCGACCCAATGTGGCCTGGCCGGGGGAATGACCTAGGTCATGGCGTTCAGACTGTTGTGACGGAGGTCACCACGTCCATGTCGCTTTCATCGGGTGAAAGGAAATCCGGCGGCCACTGACGCACTGTTAGGCCGCCGGATCGATCCCCAGCCAGCGGAAGGCGTTTCGCCAGGTGATGTCGTCCAGATCGGCCGGATCGAGGCCCATCGAGCGCAACGTCCGGGCAGCCGGTTCCTCTCTCGGCATCGCGGGAAAGTCCGAGCCGACGAGCAGCCGGTCGGCGCCGAGCAGGTCGATCAGGAACCGGATGGCGCGCCGGTCGAAGACCAGCGAGTCGTAGTAGAACCGGCGGGCCTGCTCCAGCGGCGACGGACCGTCGTCCGGCATCAGTGCCCGGTCGGCGTCGCATGGCTCCTCGTTCCAGGTGCCACTCCAGAAGTACTGTGCCCTTGGCAGCATCAATGCGAGC
>CAZMXH010000290.1:0-4866 GCA_964570165.1 uncultured Actinomycetes bacterium | reverse complement strand
ATGGAGGGGACGGCGGAAGCGGCCGAGACGCCGATCGGGCGGGTGCCGACGCCGGACGCCCTCGACGTCTCGGGACTTGACCTCTCGCGCGAGCAGGTCGAGGCGTGCCTGCACGTCGACCCCGAGGAGTGGCGGGACGAGGTGCCCGGTATCGCCGAGTGGTTCGAGAAGTTCGGCGAGAAGCTGCCGGCCATGCTGTGGTCCGAGCTGGACGGTCTGCGCAGCCGCCTCGGCATGTCCTAGCCGGGCCGTACCTGCCTCAAACCGCGAGTTCACCGACGACCCTCATCCGAGAGTTGGTGACCGGCACGCGTGACACCCGGCCGCCACCGGGAACACATCCCACGTGGACCTCGTGCTGCCGCTGGCGCTGTTCGTGCTGTTGATCGCCGCGAACGCCGTCTTCGTGGCCGCTGAGTTCTCCTTCGTCACCGTCAACCGGGACCGCCTCGCACAGGCGGCGGACGCCGGGGACCGGGCCTCCGCCCGGGTCGCGCACGCGGTGCGACGGCTGTCGTTCCGGCTGTCAGGCGCGCAGCTGGGGATCACCGCGAGCTCCCTGCTCGTCGGCTACCTGGCCGAGCCGGCGATCGCTCGGCTGCTAGCCCCGCTGCTGCAGTGGCTGCCAGGGCTGGGGGACGTCGGCACCACCACTGTGGCCCTGCTGCTCGCCCTCGTGCTGGCGACGGGGATACAGATGGTCCTCGGCGAGCTCGCACCGAAGAACCTCGCCATCGCCCGGCCGGAGCAGACGGCGCGGCTCGTCGCACCTCTGCAGCTCGGCTTCTCGGCGGCCGTCCGGCCGCTGATCGCCGGGCTCAATGGCGCGGCCAACGCCGTGGTCAAGGGCTTGGGCATCGAGCCGAAGGAAGAACTGGATTCCGTCCACACCGCCGAGGAGCTCGAACTGGTCGTCGGGTTGTCAGCGCGTGCGGGGCTGCTTCCGGCCGCGACGGCCGGCATGCTGCGCCGGTCGCTCACCTTCGGGGAGAAGAACGCCGACGAGGCCATGACCCCGCGTACCGACGTGCTGTTCCTTCCGGCGGACGCGAGCGTCGCGGACATGCTCGAGGTCTGCCGGCAGGTGGGCCGGGCACGGCTTCCCGTGTACTCCGGAGACATCGACAACGTCCGCGGGGTGGCGGAGATGCGGTCGGCGTTCCGGGTGCCCCGCGAGGACCGCGGCCGGGTGCCAGTGACAGAGATCATGCGGGAGCCGACCCTCGTCCCCTCATCGCTGCCGCTGCCGGAGGTGCTGCGCGAGCTCGGACGGCAGGACGCGCAGCTCGCCATCGTCATCGACGAGTACGGCGGGGTCGCCGGAGTGATCACGATCGAGGATCTCGCCGAGGAGGTCGTCGGCGAGTTCGTGGACGAGGACGACCGCGAGCGCACCATGCCCGGACCGCCGGCCTACGAGACGCCCGTGGCGCATGCCCGCGAGATCGACGGCGTGCTGCGCGCGCACGAGGTCGAGGAACGGACCGGCTTCCGGCTTCCCGAGGGCCCGTACGACACGATCGCCGGCCTCGTCCTTGCACGGCTGGGACGTTTGCCGCAGGTCGGCGAGTCGGTCGAGGTCGACGGCTGGCGCATCACCGTCGTCCAGATGTTCCGCCGGCGCATCGAACGGGTCCGGCTCGAACCGCTTCGGCCGGTGGAGGAGGAGTCGTGAGCCTGCTCGCCGCGGTCGGGCTCCTGCTGGCCAACGCGTTCTTCGTGGGTGCCGAGTTCGCACTGATCTCCGCGCGCCGTACCCGGCTGGAGCGCCTGGCCGCGGAGGGAAACCGCCGGGCGGTCCGCGCGTCCTCCGCCATGGCCGAGCTGTCGCTCACGCTCGCGGCCACCCAACTCGGCATCACGGCGGCGTCGCTAGGCCTCGGCGCTGTCGCTGAACCGGCCGTCGAGCACATCTTCGACGACTGGTTCGCCGCAGCCGGCTTGGGCGAGGCCACCTCCCGGATCGCCGCGTTCGCCGTCGCGTTGCTCGTCGTCGTTACGGCGCACATGGTGCTCGGCGAGATGGTGCCCAAGAACCTAGCGATCGCGGCGCCGGAACGCGCCGCACTGTGGCTCGGGCCGCCCATGTACCTGATCATCCGGATGACCCGTCCGATCATCGCGATGCTCAACTTCCTCGCCAACGCGTGCGTACGGGCGCTGCGAGTGGAACCCGTCGAAGAGTTCGAGGCCACCTACACCTCCGCGGATCTCGCCGCCATGAGCGCCCGGGCGTACGAGCGCGGCATGCTCGACGCCACCGAGCACGCGCTCGCCGCGGGCGCCCTCGCACTGCACCGAACGCCCGCCCGGCAGGTCATGAAGCCATGGGACCGGGTCACGACCGTGCCGTGGGACGTGACGCCGGCAGAGCTCGAACGCATCGTCGTCGAGACGGGGCTCACCCGGTTCCCGGTCGCCGACGGCGACGTCGACTACTTCCTGCACGCGAACGTGCTGCTGGATCTCGACCCTGACGAGTACGACCGCCCGATTCCAGGTAACCGCGTCCAGCCGCTCCCCTCGGTCGCGCCGGACACGCCGCTCTCCGACGCCCTCACCTTGATGCAGGCCAGGCACGTGGAGCTCACCGCGGTCCGCGAGAAGGGCGTCATTCTCGGCATCTTCTCGCTGGGCGACGTGCTGCAGGCGCTCGCGCCGGACTAACCGGATCGGTCTGGCTCGCCCGCGGCCTCGGCCTGGGCCTGTGCCGCTCGACGCTCCAACTCCGCGTTCACCTCGGCGCCGAGCAGCGCGGCCAACGCGCCCAGCCACAACCAGAACAACAGCACGATCACACCCGCCAGCTGGCCGTACGTCGTCCCGTACGTGGCGAGCCGGTCGACGTAGAACGAGAAACCGGCCGATGCCGCGATCCACAGCACCATCGCGACGATCACGCCGAGCGACACCCACTCGAGGCTGGTCCCGGCACGGAACGGTGCGAACCTGTACAGCACGGCCAACGCGACCACCACTCCGATGACGAGGCCTGCCCACCGTCCAACGGCGATCAGCGATGTCACCCAGTCGGGAAGGTCCAACGCGTCGACGACCACGGGCAGCACCGCGATCAGCGCTACGGCTATGGACACGAAAACGATCCCGCCGAGCGTCATGAGCAACGCGAGGGCGCGCCGCCGGACGAAGCTCCGGCGAAGCGTGTGGTCGTACGAGGCGTTGATCGCCGAGATCAGGTTGCTCGTGGCCGTCGAGGCACCCCACAGCGCTACCACCAGGGCGATGGCGAGCCCTATCCCGAGCGACCGCTGCGACGTCTCCGCCACGAGCTGGAGTTGGGTGACGACGAGTTCCCGGGCGCCTTCGGGCAGCACGTCACTGATCGTCTCGATCTGGTCGGACACCTCGTCGGGGTCGGCGACAAGCCCGTACACCAGGGCGGTGGCGAGCAGGGCCGGGAAGATGGACACGAAGGCGAAGAACGCCACCCCGGCAGCGAGGAGCGGCATATGGTCCGCAGACGTTTCCGCCCAGACCCTGCGGCTGAACCCCCACCAATCCCGTGGGCTGCGAGGCATGACCGAGCGCGGTCGTATGGCCGGTTTCTCGTCGGTCGCCACGGAGCCACGGTAGGCGATCAACGGAGAGGCGTCGACGGGACCACGGGGCAGTGCGGTGGTGCGGGCGTCTAGGCTCGCAACTCCGCAGGAGGTCGCATGTCCGAGCCGGTCCGGCGAGTCCGACGTCTCTGGTGGAAGGCGCCACAGGGGACGCCGCGGAGAGGAGAGATCATGAAGTACATGATCATGCTGTACGCGTCGCAGCGGGAGTACGACCTGATGGCCGGCAAGTCCGCCGGCGAGACGGGCTGGGCCTCGGAGGACGTCGCAGCCATGCACGAGTTCATGGCCAAGTGGAACCAGGAGCTGATCGACTCCGGCGAGTTCGTCGATGCCCGAGGGTTGGCTGCCCCGGTTCACACCCGGCGGATCCAAGGACTCAAGGACGGCGTCCCGGTGGTGACCGACGGCCCGTACCCCGAGACCCAGGAGGTCCTCGCCGGTTACACGATCGTCGAGTGTGAGAGCTTCGACCGGGCCACCGAGATTGCCGCGCGCATCACGAAGGCGCCCAGGCCTGGGGACTCGACCCGCGAGGAGTACATCGACGTGCGGCCGATCGTCGAGGGATTTGACGACTTCGAGTGACGGCGATGACCGGCGACGACGGTCCCGATGCCGGAGCAGGACCGCGGCCGCTGGGACGCCGGCCAGATCGCGGAGGGCGTATCGCTGATCTGTGCGGCGCTCCCTCGCGGTCCCACCGGCCCGTACCAGCTTCAGGCGGCGATCGCCGCGGTCCACGACGAGGCACCCAGCGCGGAGGAGACCGACTGGCCGCAGATCGTCGCGCTGTACGAGTTGCTGCTGCATATCTCCGACAACCCGGTGGCCGCGCTGAACCACGCGGTGGCGGTGGCCATGGCGCGCGGCCCGGACGCCGGGCTAGCACTGCTCGACAAGCTCGCGGACGACGAGCGGCTCGCCGCAGACCACCGGTTGCCCGCGGCCCGCGCGCATCTGCTCGAGATGGTCGGCGACCTTGACGCGGCGCGCCAGGCCTTCGAGATCGCCGCAGGGTTGACGACCAGCATCCCGCAGCAGCGCTACCTCTACGGCAAGGCCGCGCGACTCGCGCCCGGCGCGTAAGCCACGCGACAGCCAGGGCCGTCGGCGCGGGCGCCCGGCAGCGTCGGCGATCAGGTGAGCAACCCCCCCCTTGTCCCCCCGCCCCGCTCACCGGAGCTCGAGGAGCCGCGGAGACCCCTCCGCTCGCGCAGCGGGTAGAGCAGGCTCTCGCCCTCCCAGACGTCGTCGACGTTCTGGAGCCGACCGTTCACGGTGG
>CAZMXH010000289.1:0-4878 GCA_964570165.1 uncultured Actinomycetes bacterium | reverse complement strand
AGGAGCACGCCGAGTAGCACCTGGTGCGCGAGCTTCCAGACTTCCCCTGGGACGCGCTGGCCGCCCTTCGGGAACGGGCGGCGGGGCATCCCGACGGGATAGTGGACCTGTCCGTCGGCACTCCGGTCGACCCGACCCCCGAACTCGTCCAGCGGGCGCTGGCCGCAGCCGCCGATGTGCCCGGGTACCCGTCCACCGCAGGGACGAGCGCGCTGCGGGAAGCGGCAGCAGGTTGGCTCGCCCGGCGACACGGGATCAGCGGCGTCGATCCGGCCGGAGTGCTGCCGACCATCGGGTCGAAGGAACTCGTCGCCTGGCTTCCCACGCTGCTCGGGCTAGGGCAGCGCGATGTCGTGGTGTACCCGGAACTGGCCTACCCGACCTACGACGTGGGTGCCCGGCTGGCCGGCGCGTCCGGCGTCGCGTCCGACGCGCTGACCGCCGTCGGGCCTGCCCGGGTGGGGCTGGTCTGGGTGAACTCTCCGGCGAACCCGCATGGGCGGGTGCTGCCGCGGGAGCACCTGGCCAAGGTCGTCGCCTGGGCTCGCGAACGGGACACCGTGGTCGCCTCGGACGAGTGCTACCTGGAGTTCGGGTGGGACGCCCGCCCAGTGTCGGTACTGGACCCGGACGTGAACGGCGGCACGCTGGACGGCGTGCTGGCCGTGCACTCGCTGTCCAAGCGGTCGAACCTCGCGGGCTACCGGGCCGGCTTCGTCGCCGGTGACGTCCGGTTGGTACGCCGGCTGCTAGAGGTCCGGCGGCACGCCGGCATGATGGTGCCCGCCCCCGTGCAGGCCGCGATGGTGGCCGCGCTGGGTGATGACACGCACGTTGACGAGCAACGAGCGCGATACGCCGCGAGGCGCGACATCCTCCGCGAGGCGTTGGCCGCGGCGGGTTTCCGGGTAGATCACTCCGAGGCGGGCCTGTACCTGTGGGTCACGAGGGACGGCGAGCCGTGCTGGGACACGGTGGCGTGGCTCGCCGACCGAGGGATACTCGTCGCACCGGGCGAGTTCTACGGACGCGCTGGCGGGCGACACGTGCGCGTGGCGCTGACTGCGACCGACGAGCGGGTGGCCGCCGCAGCAACCCGACTCACGTCGCCCTGACCTCTCCGTTGATCATGGGCGATCTCTGCTAAAGCAGCGGCCTTTAGCAGAGATCGCCCATGATCAACGCGAAGCCGCGCTGCGCTCCTGGTAGTACTGCATCACGCGAGCCACCGTGCGGTCGGGATGGCGGAACAGGTCGTCGGCGGTAAGGGTGATCACGATCCAGCCGGCGTGGCGAAGGCCCTCGTCGCGAGCGCGGTCGCGACGCCATTGGTGCTTGTCGGTGCGGTGGTGGTCGCCGTCGTACTCGATGGCGATCTTCAGATGGGGGTACGACAGGTCGGGGCGCGCAAGCCAACGGCCCGCGTCGTCGAACACATCGACGTTCACCGCAGGGCACGGCAGTCCCGCGCGGACCAACAGCAGCCGCAGCCTCGTCTCTGGCGGTGAGTCGACTCCCGGAGAGATCATGGTCAGCGCCTCGCGGGCGCGGACGATTCCCCGGCGTCGGGTCAGGCTCGATGCCCTGCCGAGGAGGCGCTCGGCCGAGCACCAGTGGCGAACGATCGCGTCACCCAGAACCACGAGATCGTCCAACGAAAGCTCGGGCGCGAGGTGGTAGAAGGTGCGTTCCGGCCTGACGACCCGCAGGCCGGCGAGGTCGATCACATCATCGGGATCTAGGCCGCTGTGACCATTAATGCCGTCGATCCGTGGCACGACGGCAGCCGGTTCGACCATGATCTCGATCGGATCGCGATCTTGGGCAGCGCAATCCGACGCGCCGATGGACGTCGAACTCGAAGGCCTGGCGGGAACGGGGAGGTCGCAGAGCCGCGCGGCGGTGCGGTGGCTGAAGGCGGCACCAGCAGGGACGATCAAGCTTGCCGCCTGACAGCGCACCCCGAACGTGTCCTGAACGGTGCGCGGCACCCGTACCCCCGGGAACGGCGCCCAGAATTGCGGACCGGCGAGCACGTTGTGCGACATGCCGGCCGCCATTGCGTCCGCCACACGGAACGGTCGTGAGCAGAACGGCTCCGGTATTTCGGCGAGTCTGGGCACGACAAGATCCTTGTGGACTACCAAGATTGCCCGCGCCCGTTGTCCACAGGAATGTTGATCATGGGCGATCTCTGCTAAAGCACGGGCCTTTAGCAGAGATCGCCCATGATCAACGCGGAAAGGGGGGCGTCAGGAGATGGCGGCGGTTGCCGTGTCGACGTCCGGTCCGATGCCTAGCGCCACCTCGGTGCCCTCGCAGCGCACGGCCGCGGCCTGCTCCCGTCCCTCGAACGTTGTCGCGCCGGAATCGGCGGAGCGTTCGGCGCCGGGGAACGCCGCTGCGTAGAAGTCGGCGACGGTCTCGCACAGCGGCGTCGTCCCTCCCCGATCGGCGAGGACGACCGCCACCGCGGTGGACTCGCCGTCGCGCCACGCATGCAACTCACCGCCTGCCCAGGCGGCGACCCGCTCGACAGGGTCGGACAACGCGGCGCTCTTGTCGTCGCCGGGCGCCTCGAGCAGGAAGAGCAGGTCCGCCGCGCCGAAGGCATCGGCGTCGAGCAGGTCCCACCCGGGCGGACCGTCCGGCTTCCGGACATCGATGGCGCCCTCACCGGTCAGGTAACGATCCGGGAACAGCACCTGGGCGGTCGTCACGGGCGGGTCCGAGTACGTACGGTCGACCGCCTCCCAGCCGCCGTCGCGGAACACGGCACAGCTGAACGCCAGGCCCTCCTCGTAAGGGAACAGCAGTCCGCGGGTAACGAAGTGGGGCAGCTTCGCGAGCGCGGCATCGGCCTCGCCCGCCGACGCGTCGAGGTCGAGAAGCTCGTCGAACGGCAGGTGGTTGATGATGAACCGTTGGCTGTACAGCGACGCGTCACCCTCCATGGCGCTGAGCGCCGCGTACGCCGCGTCCCCGCCCTCCGCATCGTCGATGGAGTCGAGGTCGGGAAGCCCCAGCGACGCGTCGGCCATCGCGTGGACCAGCTCGTGTGCCGTGGTGACCGCCCCGAGCGCATCCATGGAGGTGGAACCGATGACCAGCTCTTCGGTCTCCGTGTTGTAGAACCCGCTCACTCCCGCGTCCAGGGCGTCCAGCTGTGTCTCCACGAGGTCGATGTCCGGCTCGACGGCGCCCAGCGCGGCGAGGATGCGGGCGTCGTCGGCCGCCTCCTCAGGATCGAGCTCGTCAGCGGTGATCTCGACGGCACGCTCTTGTACCTCGTCGAGGGTCACGAACTCGATGTCCAGCTCGTCGACGGCAGCCAGGCCACGTTCCTCCTCGACGATGCCGGCGACCGTCTCGACCTGGGTCTCGATGTCCCCGTCGGGTATGGAACCACTACCGTCCGGTGGGTCCGGAGGCAGGATGCACTCCAGGAGCATCGAGTCGAGGCCTTCGTCCGGCTCCTCGGCCGGCTCGCCGCCGGCCGTCTCGTCATCACCGCCACCGGGATCGGTCGTCTGGGCTGGCTGACTGGGCTCGGCCTGCCCTTGCGGGTCGTCGGTCCGGGTGTCCATCAGCGCATAGACCGTGCCAGCGAGAGTGAGGCCTCCGATGGCAATGCCGGCCGTGGCGACCTTCCACCGCGCGGCTGCGCGGCGCGGCGGCTGGGAGGGCTCGGGCTCCGACATCTCGCTCACCCGGTCACCGTATCGGCTGCGGCCCGGGCGTCACGCTCGCCGGGGGCGCCGCCACAGCTGGGGCCCCCGTGCGGGGCCTCAGCGGACGTCGACGTGGACATGGTCGAGGTGTCGGAGTGTTGGGTCCGTGGTGTCCCCGGAAGGGTGGACGTACTCCCGCCAGCCCTCGTCCGACCGGCGCGCGGTCCAGATCCGGTCGTCGTAGATCACGGTCGCCACACCGAGCCGCTTGGCGTTCACGACGAGCCAGTGCGCCACGACCCATCCGGCGCGGCGTTGCTCGCCATCGTCGGGGGGACGGAAGAACAGGTCGATGGCCCGCCCGCTGTAGTGCGCCGAGCCGGCGATGTGGCCTGACTCGATGCCGTCGGGGTCGAACCCGCCCGCTTCCAGGTCGCCGAAGGCGTCCTGCAGCTGATCGAGGACGGCGGCGGCCCGTGGCGTGAGACCGTCCGGGCCGGGGTCCTCGTCCTCGCCCGCCACCGGCCGGATAGTGCAACTGAGCGCGGCCCGCGAGTAGCCGGCCAACGCCGACGCCAACGTGCGGGCGTTGGACTCATGCTGGGCGTACGCGTCCGGGAACGCGCTGCGCTGCACCCGCTGAGCCGCCTCCGTGATCTCCAGATCGCGGTAGTCAGGGATCGTGACGAGCGCGTCGTAGAACGCGCCCGCTGCGTAGACGGGGTCCTGGATCTGCTCAGGTGTGCCCCAACCCTGCGATGGTCGTTGCTGGAACAGCCCGAGCGAGTCGCGGTCGCCGTGGCTGAGGTTGTACAGCTCGGACTCCTGGTAGGCCGCAGCGAGCGCAATGGAGATGGCGCGTGCGGGCAGCCCGCGTTGCTCCGCGACGGCGGCGATGGTTGCGGCATGGCCAGCCTGCTCGAGGTCGACGGTCACCTCGTCGTCGCCCACGGTGGCCGTGCAGTACTCCCGCGGCGCGAACGGGCCGATCTGATCGCCGGCCAACCAGACCAAGACGGCCGCTGCCCCTGCCCCGACGAGGGCTAGGAGCAGGAACGTCGCCATCAGGCGCGAAGCTCGGCTCATCGTGGGGGAAAACGTCCTTTCGGATGTGCGAGGTTCCCTCGGGCGGTTGGGGGAACCGGGGGGGGGGGCGCCCCCACCCGGCGCGCGAGGAGCCCCGCGGCGGGGGGGGGGGGGGCCCCCC
>CAZMXH010000288.1:0-4885 GCA_964570165.1 uncultured Actinomycetes bacterium | reverse complement strand
AGGCCCCGGACCATTTCGGGAGCTAACCTGTTTCGTCGAGGAAAGACCGGCCACACCGATCGCGAGGTCCGCGCCGGCGTTGCACTTGTAGAACGTGCGGGTGATGCTGTGGTCGCTTGCGCAGAACCAGTGGAAATAGCTCCTTGACCGAAAGACGTTGTCGCAAGGCGAATGATACGCCGAAACAAGTTCATCCTACTCACCCGGAGGCGTGATTGGTCGATACTGTCTTGGGGTTCTTGGAGAAGCTAGGAGGTCGGGCTTCGCAGGCGGTGCGTCAACTTGGCGGCGGTTGCTGGCATGCAGCGTTGGTTGGGACAACCGTCCCGAGAGCGCCCTGAACCACTCTGCCGCCGACGGTCTCGTCCCAACAGGGCCTGCAGCCTTCGCAAGGAGTGCTATACATCGTTCCCTCATTGGCAGGTCCACATCGAGCAGTTGTTCTCCGTCGCCCGGCTTGGCGTCCAGACGCGTGCTGAGAACTCTTAGCACTGCGAGGGCTAGTTTGTATCGATCGCGGTCACGGTCGGGAGGCACGTCAGAAGGTGCGTGTGGATCATGCCAGTCAATGGTGTCCGCTTGAGGAAGTACGGGAGTCTCGCCTTCGGGACGCATTCCGTCGCAGTCGAGGAGCATTATCCGTGGCTGTGGTACGCATGACCACAGTATGTTGGCGAAGGAGACGTCTCCTAGGACGATCCGTCGGCGGTGGAGAGCGTCGATTGCTCCCGCCAATTGCCGAAGGATCTGCATACGCTCATTCTGGTTGGGAAGATCGACGTGACCCCAGATCGGTTTGGGTGATGTGGCGAGATAGCTTAAGTCGGCGAGCCGAGTTTTGTGCCCGATCCGAAGGGAAAACTCTGCCGGCACCCTCCGCATAAGGAAGCCGACCGTTTTGGCGCCGTCTACAACGACCGCATGGGGCCACGCGGCGAACTCGTCGACCGACCGGCCGGCGTAGCTAAGGGACTCACGCTCTTCGACGAGATGTTGAAGTGTCTGCGGGGTAAACTCCGGATGGTCGGGATTGTGATAACGCTTAAAGACCTGCAACGGATTGGTCAACAGCTCGTAAACAGAGCCCTGTCCACCGTTTGCGAGTTCTCTGCCGAGACTTAGTGATGCGATATCGACAATAGTCATGAGAACAGGTACCCGATGAAGGTGCGGTCATCATCATAAGTCTTAACGGTTGCATCAAGAACTTTAAGCAAGTTCGCGAGAACTGGCGCATTTGCGTTCCACAACATGCTCAGCTCACGAGCGAACATGTCATTATTAAGGACGATATTGCCTACACCGTCCGTAGCCAAAGCAAGCACGTCACCCACTTTGAACGACTCACGCCACACGGTGGCCTCTGACTGCATCGGAAGTGCGGACGTGGCGGTTGTCTCTGGACCTTGTGAGTCGTCGCTTGTCCCGCACACTGCCCAGCTTCGCTCGGTACGCCGCCATGCAGAGGAGTCTCCGATCCTGAGTAGAGAGACGTCAAAGGTACCCTCATCGTCAGGCTCGATGGGGATGACAGCAACCATCAGAGTCGTTGCGAGTTGAAATGGCTCTAGCCTACGTTTCACCGCCTCATAGCTGAGCACCTCGGACAACGTGTCGAGCGTTTCCGCTGTCGGACATCTCTCCACCGCGAGGAGCCGCTCAAGGAGGCTGGAGTCGAGCACGGTGCGGCGGGCAGCGATCGCTGAACCGAGGTGCGATGCGGAAGAACTTCCAACACCGTCGGCCACTGCCATCGCCACGTAGTCCGGGTACAGATGGAAGGCATAAGAGTCCTGACGAACCTCACCGAAGTAGCGGTGCGCATGACCGCGCACTGATACAGCCCGGATCTTGGAACCATCCACGTCCAGCCAGTCGAGCGTGGTATCTGGCACATGCTCCAGGACGTCACCGGGTTGTTCTATCTGACATCCTGGGATCGGCTGAAGTGTTCCAGGCGGTCCGTAACTGAATAGCCCATCGTCGGTCTCGCGGAACTCTCCAACCGTCGCTGCGTCCGCGGGAACGCTGCCCGACACAATGCGCATGTCCTTGCCCTCCGCTGGTCGCCCGTCCGCGTCTGCTGACTCGGCGGGGGCGGGCATGCCGGCCAACTCCGTAGTCCCGTCCCCTGCCTCTGCCGGGCCTTCGGGCCGCGCTTCCTGTTGAGGCTCGCGTGTCCCGGGCATCCAACCGCCCCCTGTAAACGGTTCATTGCCGGTCAAGGGAGGGCATCCACTTCGAGACTGGTGAATCCCGGCACCTCGTCGGGTGTCTGCAGCGTCATGCCGCCGTCCTTGCCGGTGGTGCTTCCACTGCGAACGATCGACCTCGTGAGCGCGACGGCGAATTCCTGCAAGGCTTGAGCAGGCGAAAGCGAACCGTCGGCCATGAAGGCACGGAAAGTTGCTAGTGCGGAGATCGTCTTAGCGTCGGCTTCGCCTATTCCGAAGGCGACAATGTTCGGGTGATAGGGGAAGTCCTTGCTCGTAAGTTCCTCCCACTCGGCCTTCCAATCACTGTTTGGAAACCCATCAGTGAGGAAAAATACCACTGGTCGATAAACTGTGTGGCCCTCCTGTCTTAGTTCTCTGACGTCAAGCTCGATCTGTTCCTTGGCGACACGTAAGGCCGCCCCATAGTTGGTGCTGGTCTTCGCTGACAGCACGGGCAGGTTATGCAATTCACTGAGGTCGGATAGCGGCAACAGCACTTCGGCGTCGTCACTAAATCCGATGATCGCGAACCGTGTCTTGTCAGCAACGACGGGGTTGTGTGCAATCTCGTTGTGCAAGTCGGGCAATGCTGAATTCATTGCTTCGATAGGCTTACCGTCCATGGAACCCGACTCGTCACAAACCAAGTAGAACGGGAGAATTTGTTGGCCCATCATTCCTACTCCTTCTCGTCTCCTAAAGCGTCCGTTTGCTTTGTCGTAAATGTGAAGACCTCAAGGTCTGCTTGTCCGTACGGAATACTTCCGCTCCAGTAGGGGCGAACCACGGTCTCAGCTGGGAAGAGTGAATCGTCGGCGCACTGTAGCTGTTCCTCGACTCGCCGTGCGATTTCCTGGCCGATAGTGGGCTCCGCAGCTCCGCCAAAGATTAGCACGAATGCAGCTCGCTCGCCTTCGAGTGGACGGCTTGCATCATGAAGAGAACTACAAACCGACTCGGCGGCGGGACCAGTCGACGCCGAGGAAAGCAGAGCCGCAGCGTCAAACGAGATTGAGAAGTCCTCCGGTTGTGGCCGCATTCCGATGATCTCGGGATCTAGTGTTGGCTCGGAGGACGGCTCAGTCGTCGGCTCAGGCGTCGGCACGGTACTAGGTTCCGGTGGCGGTTGAGGGATCGCTGATGCCATTCCTACGACAAAGAGCAGAAGCAACATATCGGCGAAAACCCACCCAGCGAGTGACTCCACGGCGAAAAGACGACCTCGACGGCTCTCAGGAGTAACACCTCTCATGCGTGAACACTCACGCTCCCGTCATCGTTGGATGCATTGAGCCTATTCTCCAATTGGTGGAGCATTCGTTCAGCGGCATCGCGTGCACCAGTTAGCTCACTCGCTTGTCCTTGCAACGCACTTTCATGGCGGAGTAGTGCATCGTCTAGACGACCGATCAGCTCACTAAGTTGTGAGATCGTACCGTGGAGATCACTGGCTGCCGTCGAATTCGTACTCGATAGCTGTCCGACTGCCTCATGCAGCTTCTCCATTTCTGCTTCAACGGCTGAGAGAGCAGCTTTTGTTTCGCTAGTGAGAGTCGTGGCTGCGCTCCTCGTCGTGTCGCTTAGCTCCTTCAGCGTGTGGGTCGTCGCGTCTCTAAGTTCGGTAGTTTGACGATCGAGACCGGATTCAAGATCGCTTAACGCTCCCGCGACGTCCTTCCCGAGATCGCCGACATTTTTTCCTAGCTCATTGGAGGCGCTCTGAGCTGCAAGAGCTGCTGCCTTCAGCTCCCTGCTGAGCTCGTTCGCGTTTTCAAGCATCGGTTCCAGGGTCCCAGAAACCCGCTCGGTCAGATTTGTCAGTGATTCGGTGCTGCGCTTGAGATCTTCGTGGGCATCCCTCAGTGCGCGCACAGACCGGCGCACCATCGTCGCAATATGGTCGGAGTCGTCCGCACGTCGCTCGTTAAGACAGCGCATTGCCATAGTGAGAGCTGCGAATAACGCGCTCTCAGCTGCAGCGGTACGCCCCTCCTCTTGTGTAACGTTCCTCTGGGAGACCACGCGGTGTGTAACGATGAAGCCCATTGCCAGCACAATTAGTACTACAGCAACCAAGGCCATTGGGACGAGTCGATGGACGTAGTCTAATCGACCATCGAAGCCCGTCGTCCACAAAGCCAGAAACGTCCGTCCCGCCTCATCATGATCACTAAGAACCTCGCTGTAGGCGGAAGAGGCTCTCTGGAGGCTCCACCACGTCCACCCGACAGGGAGGAACACCGATACACCGGCCAGGACGCCCAGCACTCGCTCGACCGCCACCTTGTGACCAACCGACACCGTGGCGTGAGGAGGAAAGGCACCGATCAGGTCGATCCCGGTCCAGCTGTCGTCATCCTCGTCAGCAACAGCATTGGCTAGGCCTTCGAGATCCTCGGCTCGGTTGTGGTAGATCGGGTCAGCTGCAAGCTCACGAAGGCTGTCCGCGCATCGGGTTTGTAGAGTCACGTGATCGCGCCAATCACTCCGGCCTGGCGTTAGACAGTTACAGGCTGGGCATACTAGAAGAGGACCCGACCCAGCAACAGTGTCAAGCCGAAGAAATCAACAGCTTCTTCCACCTACTTCGCGTGCACCAGAAGACCATCACCGAGGGGCCTTAGGCGATGCTCGGACGTGGGACTCCCCGGTTGCTTCCCTCGCGGCTC
>CAZMXH010000287.1:0-4903 GCA_964570165.1 uncultured Actinomycetes bacterium | reverse complement strand
GACTCGGTTGCGCACGCGGATGCCAAAGGTGTCCGGCTGGACGTGCTGCATTTCGGTCCAGCACCGTTCCTCCTAGAGCAGGGCCGCAGCGTGCAGCACGCCAGTACGGAGGGTGTGATCTACCGGCGGCACCAGGCACGCCATCTCGCGGCAGTGGCGGACGGCTGCCGGACGCTCTGGGCTTTGGCCCCGTCCGGCGACGACTGGTCAGCCATGTGGTTGGACGACGCGCTGTTCGCCGCGGTGGTAAAGGGCTACATCCGGCACGACTTCTACGTCCAGCAGATCTACGCCGATTTTGAGCCTGAGCTGGTGGACAGCTACGGACCCGGCCTCCAACGGCTCGCAAGCGGCGCGAACTCTCTGGCACCGGCGCAAGCGGACGAGACCGAGCCAGGGAGGATCCGCCGGGCGTAAGCGACATCCAAGCTCTGCTGCCAGCGCAGAAGGAATCGCGAGCTCCTCGGAGATTCAGATCGACTTCGTACACCGGTCGCCGGAGCAGCATTGCTGCAAGGCGCTCGTGGTGCTCAAAGATCAGCGGTACTTTTCCCCTGGTGCGCCAGGACCTTGTGCCCTATGAGCGCTCGCCTAGCCACGCGAGGGTCGACTGGCACCTAAGCGAACGAGGAGGGCTGGCGGCGTGACTACTGACACAGAGGACCGAGTGACCGGCTATGGCGGCGCGTCGCCGCGCGTAAGCGACACCGCCTCGAACCGGCCGTGGTTCGCGGTGGTGCTGCTTGCCGCAACCGTTGGCATGGTGAGTGCCGGCTGGCAGATCGTGGAGCGAATCGCTCACGCCGAAGCCGCCGACGCGGCCTCCGTATGTGATATCAACTCGGTGATCTCATGCACCAGCGTCTACGGCCAGTGGCAGTCCTCAGCCCTCGGCGTCCCGAACACGCTGGTCAGCTTGCCGGTATTCGCGGCACTCGCAGCCACGGCTGTGGCGGGCATCCTGGGGTCACGGTTCGCGAGACCCTACTTGGCGGCACTGCTCGGTCTATCGCTGTTCATGGCGGTGTTTGTCACCTGGTACAGCTACCAGACCGGCTTCGCGATGGGCGCGATGTGCCTGTTCTGCGCGGTAGGCTCCGCGTCCGTCCTGACCGCAGGCATCGGCGTCACCAGAGCAGCCGCAGCAGAACGCGCGCTCGGGGAAGGACGAGCCGGCCGGGCGCTGACGCTGCTGGTTCACTCCAAGTCGGACCTGATCGCGTGGGTCGGCCTTATTCTGATCAACGCCGCGCTGCTCTACTTCGGCCTGGCCTTCTAACTGACGCCGATAAGGGACATACGCCAAGCGATCCGGCGCGGTGTTCTGGGTCGACATGCCGATCGGCCTGGTCGCTGACCGCCGCGGGCTGCGGAATGCTCGTGGCACTCGTGCCCTTTGGAAAGGGACACGCCAGTGCTGTCTCGACCGATGATGTCGTCCTCGACTGTTAGGAACCGTCATGAACCTCGCGTTGTGGATCGTTGCCGGGGTGCTGGCCGCCGTCCTTCTGGTCAGCACCTCCAAGGCGTTCGTACCCAGAGAGAAGATCGCCTCCCTGGGCCATGCCGCGGAGTGGGTCCTCGACTTCAGCCCCCGTGCTCTTAGGGCCATCGCCGCCCTCGAGTTTCTGGGCGCGGTGGGCCTGATCCTCCCCGCGGTTCTTGATATCGCGCCGATTCTGGTGCCGGTGAGCGCCACGGGCGTGGCGTTGCTGTTCACCGGCGCGGTGATCATGCGTGTCCGTCGTGGCGAAAGAGCAACCATCGTGCCCGACCTGATCTATCTCGCCATGGCCGTCTTCCTGGCGTGGGGCCGCTTCGGCCCCGAGCCCTTCACCGGCTGACCCAACGCGGCGTACGGCCACCCCTCCCCCGGCTTGGCGATGATCGCGGTGTTACGGCGTGTGGCGGCGCCGTCATCCGGCGGGTTGGAAGAGCTCGATGACGTTGCCGGACGGGTCCTGCAGCAGGATTTGCTGCCCGCCCGGGCCGGTGAGTGGACGAGAAGGAGTGGCTGGCGAACCGGTTCGAGGAGCACCGGCAGCGACTGCATGCGGTGGCCTACCGGATGCTGGGATCGGTGGCCGAGGCCGAGGATGCCGTCCAGGACGCCTGGCTTCGACTCAGCCGGGCCGATCCCGATCGGATCGACAACCTCGCCGGGTGGCTCACCACAGTCGTTGGCCGCGGATGCCTGCATCTGCTGCGGTCCCGCCGCCGACGGCGCGAGGACCTGGTCGACACCGTTGCCACTCCGTTGCCCGACCCGGTGATCTCCGCCGCCGATGAGGCGGTCAACCCCGAGCAGGAGGCACTGGTCGCCGACTCGGTCGGCCTCGCGCTGCTAGTGGTGCTCGACTCCCTCTCCCCGGCCGAGCGGCTGGCGTTCGTCCTCCACGACATGTTCGACCTGCCCTACGACGAGATCGCCCCACTGGTGGACCGCGCACCGGCGGCCGCCCGGCAGCTGGCCAGCCGCGGCCGTAAACGGGTCCGCGGCGCCCAGTTGCGCGCACCCCGACCAGAACCCGGCCCGGCAGCGAGAGGTCGTCGACGCCTTCTACGCGGCCGCCAACGCCGGCGACTTCACCGCCCTCATGCAACTGCTCGACCCTGACGTCGTCTTCCGCGCCGACTACGGCCCCGCCCGGGCGCCCGCCGTCTACCGCGGCGCCGCGACCGTCGCCAAGCAGGCGCGGCGTGCCCGCGGCGCAGACCTGCACCCGGTGCTGGTCAACGGCCTTCCCGGAGTAGTCACGTCGCGCGAGGGCGAGCCGGTGTCGATCATGGCGTTCACAGTGGTCAGCGGCCGGATCGTCGAGATCGACGGCATCCGCGATCCCGATCGCGTGCGACGCCTGGCGGCTGACACCGTCGGGATCGGCCGAGCGGCGGCAATGTCGTGCTGATCATCGCCATGGTCACCGACGTTGTGATGGCCACGTACGGTTGCTCGGTCCGTTCGACGATTCTGGGGGCTGCCATGGGGGAATGTTCAAGGCTGCCCTTGGGTCAAGGTCAAGAGCGTGGAGAATCCGTGATCGGATAGGCGACGTCGCACACCGCATCGGACGGTGCGGCCCTGTCGACGTCGACACCGGCGCGATAGACCTCCCGTGGCGCCCCCGCCGAGCCCAGACTCTTGTCGCAGATCCACTGTTCCAACGTGCGGTA
The DNA here is from genome assembly GCA_964570165.1 of uncultured Actinomycetes bacterium. Lineage (GTDB taxonomy): Bacteria > Actinomycetota > Actinomycetes > Jiangellales > Jiangellaceae > JBMCTR01. The sequence goes on along the minus strand of CAZMXH010000287.1, from coordinate 1,729 downwards.
ACCGGTCAGCACCTGCGGGTATTCGAACTGTGCCTTGCTGAGCGTGACGTACACCTCGCGATGCGCCGGCTCGACGCGAGTCACGGCGCCCACGGGAACCCTGTGGTCGGGATCGACAGGGACGCATACCTCGACGTAGTCCTCGCTGTCCTCGCTGACCACTCCGCGAAAGATGCGGAAGATCGGTCCGGTGACCCCGCCACACTGGCGTGCCGATCTGATGAGACGCTCTTGCGCCGCCCCAACCCACGATTCGAGCTCATCGATGCCCAACCGCCGCTTCTCGGTGAGCACCAGCTGTTCAGGCACCCCCCGCTCCCGGACGTCATAAACAGCCGCGGCGGCGGCCTTGTCGGAGAGCTGGCGCCGGATGTGGTCGGCCAGCTCACGCTGCTGGGCGGTGCGGCGTTCGACCGAGTCCCAGTACGCCGCGATGATCTCGGCGCCACGCGCCGGCGGAGCAACGACGTCGGCGATCTGCGCCAGCGACATGCCAAGTCGGCGGAGCAAGACGATAAGCCGTGCCGTCTCCATCTGGCTCTCGCGGTACCACCGGTAGCGGTTCGCAATGTCGACCCGGGCCGGGACCAACAAGCCCTGCCGCTCGTACAAGCGCAGCGCCTTGAGCGACAACCCGGACCGGCGAGCGAAAACACCCCTGCTCATCAACGCGTCCGCTGGCTCCGCGGGGACGGGCACACGATCGTCGACGCCCATCCGCAAATTGTTGCCGACGCACATCCCCTGTGGAACGGCAGATCTTCGCGGAGAAGCGTCAGCTGGGATGGGCAAGTCCGCACAGGGTTGGCCCGCAGCGGGGGTCACTCGATGTCGACGCCTCGAATCTCGGACCCGGGGCGCAGGCCGCGCGTGCTGCGCCAGAGCTGAGCGGTGAGCGACCAGTGCACCTGCATGTTCGTGACGTCCAGGTTCTCTAGGACGACATCACCGCCCATGAACATCGGCACCTGGAATCCCGCGATCTCGTCGTGTGACAGGAGTTGCGGACGCGGTGCCGCCTCCCGCCACTGCGTGAACAAGTTGACGAGGAACACATCGTCCGGGTAATCCACGGCCTCAACCTCGTGGAACGTACGAAAGTTCGCGGGGATACCGAGCGCATCCCCGGTATCCGCCTCCAGCATCAGGATCGCCGGCTCTCCGTCTTCCTGGACTTTCGCATCAAGCCCGAACTGACGGCCGATCCAATCGAAGCCGAAGAGGGTAATCCGGTCGCGATAGCCCGGGAACTCCTCGACGACGTGAGGGGCGATTGCCTCGCTCGTCTCTGCAGTATGCACCCGGTACACCCCGCCCCCGAAGGTGCAGCCGCGGTATTGCGCCATGAACTCCGCGAACCCGCGGACCTCTCCTAACGCCTCCGGCAACTGGATCGGCGACCCCTCGACGCGGGCGTCAACGTTGTACTTCGAGAAGAATCGATCAAACATTGCCGCCTCGATGATTGTGCGACGTAGCGCCAACGGCACACTGTAGAGGCCTGGTAATGACGCGTCCAGTTGCCGCCATGAGAGCTAGATCTCCATGAGGCTGGCGTTGACAGGGATGTAGGCGTGGAAGTCGGAAATGCTCAAGCTTGTAGCGCTGCTTCCAGCCTGGTTCTGGACGGCCGCCGACACTACCTCGACGACATCACAATCGGCAGCCAAGCGAGTTGACTCATCCAGGATGCCCGCGTAGGTCAGGTCGTTGACTCATCTCAATATGC
>CAZMXH010000286.1:0-4934 GCA_964570165.1 uncultured Actinomycetes bacterium | reverse complement strand
AAGGCGTCACACATCCGGACGAAGCGGGCCGCCTTCTCCGCCGATGTGGAATCCAGGCAGCCGCCCAGGCGCAGCGGATTGTTGGCGATCACACCTACGGTGCGGCCGCCGAGCCGCCCCAGCGTCGTGGTGATGTTCGGCGCCCATCTCGGGTGCAACTCCACCGCGGTGTCCTCGTCCAGGACGTCGGCGACGAGCGGCTTGACGTCGTACGCCCGCCGGGCGGAGTCGGGGAGATGCCTGCCGAGGTCGCGGTCCTCGATCGATTCCACGTCCACCTCGCCCTGAGCGCCGAGCAGCGCCGCGAGCCGCCGTGCCTCGTGCAGCGCCGCCCGCTCGGTCGACGTTACGACGTGCACCACCCCGGACCGTCGCCCGTGCGGCTCAGGGCCGCCGAGCCGCAGCATGTCGACGTCCTCGCCGGTCACCGAGCGCACGACGTCCGGTCCGGTGACGAAGATCCGGCCCTCCGGGCCCATCACCACGATGTCGGTCAGGGCGGGGCCGTACGCGGCACCGCCGGCGGCCGGACCGAGGACCACGGAGATCTGCGGGATCCGCCCGGACGCCCGGGTCATGACCTCGAAGATGCGGCCGACGGAGTGCAGCGACAGGACGCCCTCGTCCAGCCGGGCGCCGCCGGAGTGCAGCAGGCCGATGATCGGAACACCGTCTGACAGCGCCTGCTCGTAGGCGTCCACCACCACCGCGCAGCCGTCGTTGCCCATTGCCCCGCCCATCACTGTGGCGTCGGAGCAGAACGCCACGACCGGCGTGCCGTGGACGGTACCGCGCGCGGCGAGCATCCCTGAGCCGTCATCGGGCCCGAGTAGCTGCATCGAGCCCGCGTCGAGCAGGGCTGCGAGCCGGTGGTTGGGATTGCGCGGGTCCTCCTCCCGCGGTGGCTTGGCCGGTCTGGAGGACCCCGCCGGGCGTGCGGTCACTGCTGTCATCACATGCTCCGGAAGGCGAGTGCGACGTTGTGCCCGCCGAAGCCGAACGAGTTGTTCAGGGCCGCGAGCGGACCGTCGCCGAGTGAGCGTGGCTGGTCGCGGACGAGGTCAAGGCCGATCTCGTCATCGAGGTCATCGACATTGATCGTCGGCGGTGCGATGCGGTGGTACAGCGCAAGGATTGTCGCTATCGACTCGACCGCTCCCGCGCCGCCGAGCAGGTGCCCGACCATCGACTTGGTGGACGTCACGGCGATGCCCGCCGTGTCGTCGCCGAACGCGGTGCGGATGGCGATCGCCTCGGCGATGTCGCCCACGGGGGTGGATGTCGCGTGGGCGTTGATGTGCCGCACGTCCGAAGGCGACAGGTTGCCGCCGGCCAACGCCCTTCGCATCGCCTCGATGGCGCCGCGGCCCTGCGGCTCCGGCTGCGCGATGTGATGCGAGTCGGCGGACATACCGGCGCTGGCGAGTTCGGCGTACCGCCGGGCGCCGCGTGCCTGTGCGTGTGCCTCCCGCTCGAGGACCAACATGCCGGCGCCCTCGGCGAGCACGAACCCGTCCCGCCCCTTGTCGTATGGCCGGCTCGCCCGCTGCGGCTCGTCGTTGCGCTTGGACAGCGCCATCATGTTCGCGAACGCGGCGAGCGGCAGCGGATGGATGGCGGCCTCGGTGCCCCCTGCGACCACGACGTCGGCACGGCCGGCGCGGATCATGTCCAGCCCGTAGGCAACCGCCTCGGCGCCCGACGCGCACGCGCTGACCGGCGTGTGGACCCCAGCCTGAGCTCCGAGGTCGAGCCCGACGTGCGCGGCCGCGCTGTTCGGCATCAGCATGGGAACGGCCAGCGGCGACACCCGGCGCGGCCCGGCCGAGCGCAGCGTGTCGTAGTTGGCCAGCAGCGACGTGAGGCCGCCGATACCGGTGGCGCACACGACGCCGAGACGGTCTCTGTCGATGTCGTCGAGCCCGGCGTCCGACCATGCTTCGCGCGCCGCGATCAGGGCGAACTGTGCCGCCCGGTCCAGCCGCCTTGCCTCTACGCGGGGGAGGATGTCGGTCGGTTCGACTGTGATCCGGCCGGCGATGCGCACCGGAAGCTCCTCCGCCCAGTCCTCGGTCAGCGTGACGATGCCGGACCGGCCGGCGAGGAACGACTCCCAGGTCGACGGGACGTCGCCTCCGACGGGCGTCGTCGCGCCGAGTCCGGTGACAACGACTCTCTCCTGGGTGTCGGCCATACGCCTCAGGCCTTGGACCGTTCGATGTACGCGACGGCGTCGCCGACGGTGGCGAGGTTCTTCACCTCGTCGTCCGGGATCTTGACGTCGAACTTCTCCTCGGCGGCGACGACCACCTCGACCATGGACAACGAGTCGATGTCGAGGTCGTCGGTGAACGACTTGTCGAGTTGGACGTCCGAAGCGGGCACACCGGCGATCTCGTTGATGATTTCGGCGAGCCCGCTGCGGATTTCCTCGGTAGTGGCCATTGTCGTGTTCTCCCTGGGTCGTGTTGTCGGGTGATGCATCTCGGGCGGCTGCCGCCGTCCGGGACGAGTGTCGAAGACCGGTGTCAAGTTGTCGCGGATCTTTGCCCGTGGTCCCTCGCTGTCCGATACCCCCGTCGCTCGTCTCTAAGGGATTCGCACGACCTGGGCGCCGTAGACCAGGCCGGCTCCGAACCCAATGAGCAGCGCCAGTTGGCCGCTGCGTGCCTCACCGGTCGCCAGCAGCCGTTCGAGCGCCAGCGGGATCGACGCGGCCGACGTGTTGCCCTGCTCGGCGATGTCGCGGGCGATGACGACCCGATCGGGCAGCTTGAGCGACCGCGCCATTGCTGTGGTGATGCGGTCGTTCGCCTGGTGTGGGACGAACACGTCGAGGTCGTCCACGGCCACTCCCGCAGCGTCGAGCGCCTGCTGTGCGATCGCGGCCATCTCGTACGACGCCCATCGGAAGACCGCGTTGCCCTCCATCACGAGCGCGGGCAGTTGCGGACCGCCGGGGCGGAACAGGGCCTCGCGCCAGTCCTCCTTCTGCTTTATCAGGCTCAGGTTCTCGCCGTCGGAGCCCCACACGACGGGACCGATTCCCGGTTCTTCGGATGGGCCGACCACGACCGCCCCCGCGCCGTCGGCAAACAGGAACGCCGTCGAGCGGTCGTGATGGTCGGTGAGATCGGAAAGCCGCTCGACGCCGATGACGAGGACGTGGTCGGCGGTGCCGCCGTGGACCATGTCGGAGGCGAGGCCGACGCCGTAGCAGAACCCGGCGCACGCGGCGGAGATGTCGAACGCAGCCGCACGCTTCGTGCCGAGCTTGTAGGCGATCTCCGCCGCCGCCGAGGGTGTCTGGAGCAGGTGGGTCACGGTCGACACGACGATGCAGCCCACCTGGTCGGCGGTCACGCCGGCATGGGCGAGCGCCTTGCCGCCCGCCTCGAGGCTCATGTTGACGACTGTCTCTTCGTCGTTGGCCCAGCGGCGGCTGACGATGCCCGAGCGCGTCCGGATCCACTCGTCGGACGAGTCGATGTTCTGGAGGATCTCCGCGTTGGGCACCGAACGGGCCGGCCGGTAGCCGCCGATGCCCAGGATCGCCGCTTCTCGACCCCCCCGGCGGCCGGTGATCTGCGCGCCGCTCATGCTCCTACCTCCGGATGCAGTCGGACCAGTGGCTGGCCCGGAGCCACCGGATCGCCGTCCTCGACGAGCCATTCCACGATGGTGCCCCCGTGCCGGGCGGTGACGGGTAGGGAGTCGCGCAGCGACCGAACGGTGCCAACGGCGGCGTCGGCAGCCAGAGTATCGCCGACGGCGACATCCGCGCGGGTGAATGTGCCCTTCATCGGCGCGACGACCATGCGCCACGTCGGGCTCGCGTCGTAGGGGCTGGCCTGGCCGTGCTCGTCGACGAACGCCCGGGCGTCGTCAAGTTGGTCCGGCGTCTTCAGGGCGAACGTCTCGACGCCAGGCAGTTCCCGCCGGGCGAGGCCGGTCAGAGTGCCGGCGGGCGGGACCTCCAGAACGCCCGTGACGCCGAGGTCGCGCATGGTCTGCTGGCAGAGGTCCCAGCGGACCGGCCTGGACACCTGGTCCACCAGCCTGGCGAGCAGTTCCCGGCCGTCGTGGACGACCTGGCCGTCGCGGTTGGACAGCAGCCGGCTGCGCGGGTCGTGGGTGCTGATGGCGCGCGCGTGCTTGCGGAGGATCTCGACGGCCGGGGCCATGTGGTCGGTATGGAACGCCCCCGCGACCGACAGCGGTCGCAGCCGGGTGCCGGGCGGGGGAGCGGCGGCGAGCGCTTCAAGCTGCTCGATGGTTCCAGCGGCGACCACCTGGCCTGCGCCGTTGATGTTGGCTGCGGTAAGGCCATGCGCCTCGATGGCCGTGATGACCTCGTCCAAGTCGCCGCCGAGGACCGCAGTCATGCCGGTCGGTGTGGCCTTCGCCGCCTCGGCCATCGCGCGTCCGCGTTCGCGGACGAAGACCATGGCCTGCTCGGCAGTGATCACGCGAACACCGGTCGCGGCAGTGATCTCGCCTACGCTGTGGCCGGCGGCGACGGCGACCTTGCCGAAGGCATCCGCCGGGTGGGGGAACAGGGCCAGCGCGCTCAGGATCCCGGTCGCGACGAGCAGCGGCTGGGCGATCTCGGTGTCCCGGATGGTCTCGGCATCCGCCTTGGTTCCGTAGTACTCGAGGTCGAGGCCGGCGACCGCGGAAAGCCAACTGACGCGGTCGGCGAAAGCGGCGTCGTCCAGCCACGGCGCCAGCATGCCCGGGGTCTGGGAACCCTGGCCGGGAGCGACGATGGCGAGCACACATCCAGCCTTCCCGCTCGGCGCTGATATCACTGCCGATTGCAGTGACAAGGTAGATCCACGAACTTTGGAGGGTTCCCACAACTCTGCCGGTTGATCACGTTCACGGTCCGGTTGGGTCCTGTACCAGGGCCACAGGCCTGGTACAGGACCCAA
>CAZMXH010000285.1:0-4956 GCA_964570165.1 uncultured Actinomycetes bacterium | reverse complement strand
GCAGGGGCATCCGGACCGGGAGCGGTGGAACGCCCGCTACGCGGCGGAGCCGCCCCGGTTCGAACCGCATCCGCTGGTCGCGGCGGCGTTGGCGGCCGGGATGCCGGACGGGCCGGTGCTCGAGCTCGCCTGCGGGCGGTCCGGCAGCGCGCTTGCCCTCGCTGCTGCCGGACGGCGCGTGACGGCCGTGGACATCTCCGATCTCGCGCTGCGCCAACTTCGCGCCGAGGCCCGCCGGCGGCATCTGGACGACCTTCTCGAGTGCGTGCTCGCCGACGTGCCGTCGTACGACCCGGGCCGTGAGCGTTACGCTCTCGTCCTGGCCACGCATTACTGGGACGCCGCGGCGTTCGACGCCGCATGCGGTGCCGTGGCGCCGGAGGGCCTGCTGGGCTGGGAGGCGCTGGCCTACCAGCCTGGCGTGGACACCGAGCCTGGGCCGTGGCGGGTCGTTCACGGTGACCTGTCGGCCCGGCTGCCGGCGAGGTTCGTGGTGCTGGAAGAGACGGCGCAGCAGGCCGGGACCCGCCGGTCGACCAGACTGCTCGCCCGCGCGAGCCGAGTTGCGCACCCGCCGCGGATCATCCGGTAGATGGCGGAACTGCAGCGGGAAGACTAACGTCCAACAACTATGCGCACCGCGATCAGCACGCTGGTGGCCGCGTCTGTGCTGCTCGCCGGTTGTGGCGCCACCGGCGCCAACACGTCCGCGACCACCTCGTCGCCGTCGCCGAGTGCCGGTGTAACCGAGAGCAGCACGCCGCCGCCGGACGTGTCGGCGAGCGCGGCGCCGCCCGAGTCCGCCACGCCCGGGGAGGCCGCGCCGACTCCCGAGCCGCCGGAGCCGTCCCGTACGACCCCGCCTTCTGGAGGCGACACGATGGGCACCACGACGCCACGCCCCGATGATCCCGCAGCCGGGTTGGTGGACGACGCGGTAGCTGATCTGGCCTCCCGGCTGCAGGTACCGGCCGGCACCATCGAGGTGCTACGCGTCGAGCAGGTCACCTGGAAGGACGGAAGCCTCGGCTGCCCGGAACCAGGCAAGGCCTACACCCAGGCGCTCGTGGACGGATACAAGGTGATCCTCCGGCACGACGGCCGCGTCTTCTTCTACCACGCGGGAGGGGAGGGGCCCATCTTCCTGTGTCCCTCCGGCGAGAAGGACGGCGGCCACGAGTTCGTACCTCCACCCGGCTTTCACGACTGAGGACAAGCAGCCGAGCGGGCGCCCCGGCTCGCGGGGCGCCCGCTCATCTACCTTGGACAACCGCGGCTGCTACGAATCAGCCTCCCCCAGGGTGAGCCGCAGCGGGGCCACCCCGGTCTCGTGCGAGATCGCTCCCAGGTACGTCGCGTCAGGGTCGAGCCCGCTCCAGGAGAACTCCACGGTCCCGGAGGTGCCGACGACCGCCGCGGCGGGAGCCGAGTCGATCATGAGCGAGCCTCCGCCCGGCGTGGCCGGGACGTCCCACAGGTGGAACGTGTACTCGGCCGTGCCGTCCGGGACGCTCCAGCCGTGCACCCACAACGTGTACCCGCCGTCCTCCGGGAACGGAAGGTCGATGAGCTCGTCGGTCGCGGGAGCGGTCGACGAGGCCACCAGTTCGCCGTCCCGGTAGAGGAACAGGTCGATGTCGGTGTTGGGGTCGGCATTGGGAAGGTCCGAGGCAGCCAGGCTTATTCGCAGGTGCGCGGACCCCTCGATGGTGATCGGATGCGGCACCTCGCCCGGCCCACCGGTACCGTCGCACGCGCAGTCCTGGTCCGGGTCCTGTGCGACGGTGGCCGACTCCCCCTCGTCCGCGGCGAACCCGTGGGCGGCGGCGGTGTAGTCGCCGGTGTAGCCGAAGAGCACGTCGAAACTCGACGACCCCTCGGTACCGGTCACCGGCACCGTGCTCGGCGCGCCGAGGGCCGACGCCTGGACGGCGATCGGGCTACGCACCGAGTAGTGGCCGGTCCTGTCGTACCATGTCAGAGACCCGAACCGCCACTCGCCCAGCGGGGCCGACTCGTTGGTGATCGTGACCTCGAACGTCTGGGTCTGCCCATTCTTGATGGTGAAGCTAGACGGCGACACCGTCACGGAGTAGCCGGGCGGTGCCTCGACGTCGGCGGTGTACCGCCGGTTGCCCGGCCCGACACTGGTGACCGTGCGGGTCACCGTCACCGTCCCCGGTACCTCGTCCACCGCGATCGACGGGTAGTTGAGATCACTGGCGACGATGGGAACGCCGGCGTCCTCGAGCGCACCGCAGGTGGCGGATGGATTCGCGAGCGCGTCCGGGAACGCGTCGCACAGGAAACCGAGGTAGTCGTTGAAGCCGGCGTCGTACACCAGTCCAGGCTGGAACGCGGATCCCTTCCGGACGGCACGTCCCGGGTCGACGTGGCCCGAGCCCTGGGCGAACGGCCCGACGAGGCTCACCCGGTCGTTGTCCACCACGTCCTGGTGGGCTGTCGTCATCAACGCCGACCTGGCCTGCGCGGGCGTCCAGTCCGGGTGTGCCTGATCGATCAGGGCGAACAGCCCGGCGACATGCGGGCTGGACATCGACGTGCCCGCGATCGACTGGAACAGTTCGCCCTGGACCCGCGGAACCGGGCCACCTTCAACGCTGATCGGGCCTGGGAACGGCGAGTTGCCCGCCAGGATCTGGAACCCCGGAGCCGTCACATCGGGCTTGATCACGTCCCCGAACACGTTCGGCCCGCGCGACGAGAAGATCGTCATGGAGGGGGCAGACGGCCAGGTGCTCTTCGTGGCGGTGCCCCTGAGCTCGGCCGTCGCATCCGGACCAGCCGCGTCGATGTACGACTTGACCTGCAGGCCCTCCGTGTTGTCGAGCATCACTGTCGGCACGTGGAAGCTGTCCGTGAACAGGTTGTCCTCGTCAGAGGTGTTGTAGAGGATCACACCCGCGCCGCCGGCTCGTTCCACCTCGGCGCTGGTCATGATCCGCGCGGGGGCGCCCCGGAGGCATAGCACGAGGGCGCCCTCGACCACCTCGGGGTCGAGCATGTTGAGCCGGCACAGCTCGTCGCCGGCGTCCTCGCCGTCCACCAACGGGACGGGACCTTCGGTGCCCTGCGTCACCGACGCACCGTCGATGACGGTGCCGTCGCCCAGCTCAACGGTTCCCTGCCAGAACCGCGACTGGGTGTTGGCGCCGACCGTGGTCAACCACGGCACCTTCGCCGGGTTACGGACTGTGGCGTCTCCCGGGCCCGAGTTGCCGGCGGAGGTGGCCACGTGGACCCCCGCGCCGGCGGCGAACAGGAAGGAGATCTCGTCGGCGGTGATGGCCGTGGCCCCACCCCCGATCGAGTAGTTGATGACGTCGACGCCGTCGAAGACCGCGATGTCGATCGCGAGCGCCAGGTCCGAGGCGAACCCGCCCAGGGAGCCGAGGCCCTTGTAGGCGATCACGTGGGCGTCGGGAGCAATCCCTGAGATGGTCCCCAGGTCGTTGCCGAGGACGGTGGCGTCCACGTCCGCGTTTCCGGCGGCGGTGGAGGCGGTGTGGGTCCCGTGCCCGTCGGCGTCGCGTGCCGAGTCGAACTCGAAGTCCTCCGCTCCGATCAGCGTCCGGTACGCAGGAAGCACCTGGCGGGCGCCCACGAGCTTGTTGTTGCAGGTGAAAGGCTTGTCGTTGGGATTGTGGGCGGTGTTGCCGAAGTCGCAGGCGGGGATCTCGAAGGGGTCCCCGTTGGGATCTGCGACGACGATGTCCTGCAGCGGCGGCACCGGCGGTGCGGGCAGGCCGTTGTCGGCGAAGCTGGGATGCTCGGGCCAGATCCCGGTATCGATGACTCCGACCACCACGCCCTTCCCGGTGACCCCTGTGCTCCACGTGCCCCCGCGATCGGTGAGACCGAGGAAGTCCGGGCTCGAGTCGGTGTGGGCTTGCATCAGCTCATCGGGAAGCACCAGCGCCACATCCTTGTGGCCCGCGAGCTTGACTGCCTCGCGGTAGGTGACGTTGGCGGCGAAGCCGTTGAGCGAGTAGACGTAGTCGCTCATGATCTTGTCGGGCGCCACACCGGATTCGCGCATCACCGCCGCGTGCTCGGCCTTCATCTGTCGGCCGCGGTTGCTCGCCCGAGAGGTCCGGAGGTTGTCCTTCCCTTCGGTCACAACCAACGGGTCCGCCTTCATCAGCACGATGTAGCTGTCGAACTCACCGCGCTCCACCGGAAGCATGCCGCCGAACGCGGCCGCCCCGTCTTCGTCCGTTGGCGAGTTGCTGCTGGCGGCGGTAGCCACCGGTACGGCCATGGCCAGCGTGGTCGCTAGCGCAGCCGCGAACACCATTCGTCGACGCGTCATTGCGCCCCCTTTGTCCGACATATGAGCAAAGATGCCCCGTTAGGCGATATCCGAAACGCGCCTTGTCAAGGGGCCGGCACGCTCCCTGTTTTCCTGGCGTTGATCACGCGCTGGTGCTGCCGAACAGCGTCCGTTCGGCGGCACAGTCGATGGGCAAGCCGCCTTCTAGGGGAGCGGAGCGACTGAGGTCACCGTCACGACGGCGCGGCCAGCCTCGTCGGACGCCTCCAGGTCGATGGAGGCACTGATTCCCCAGTCGTGATCGCCAGCCGGATCATCGATGATCTGGCGGACGTCCCAGCGGCCGTCCGACTCGCTGATCAGGAGTAGCTGCGGGCCACGGGCGTCGGCGTCGATTCCGATGTCGCGGTGTTGCTCGAAGTACGGTCGCAGCGCCGCCGCCCAGGCGTCCGCATCCCAGCCCGACGCTCCGTCCAGCGCGCCGAGGTCCTCCCAGCGTTGCCGGGCGGCGAGCTCCACCCTGCGGAACATCTCGTTGCGCACCATCACCCGGAACGCGCGCGTATTGGCGGTGACGCCGCGGGCATCGTCGCCGCGGGCCGGTGGGCGCGACTCGGCGTCGGCGGTGTCCGCGCTGGTCAACCGTTCCCACTCTTCGAGCA
>CAZMXH010000284.1:2644-4974 GCA_964570165.1 uncultured Actinomycetes bacterium | reverse complement strand
TGAGCATCTCGGCCATCCCACGCTTCACGCGGGCGGTCCCGGTCTGGGGGCTGTTGGTTCTCTGGTCGGACACGGAGTTACCTCTGGAGATCGACGGAGCAGTGACACGATAACGATACGGGCCTTGTGGACCCCTTTCACAGGGCCAGTCCGCAACGAGTGGCCCTCTTACTGGCCGGCGAGGGCACGAGGGACGGAGTCATCGAACTCCACGGTCTCCGGCCGCGGCGCGTTGCCCGCCAGCCGCAGCCACCGCACCAGCAGCTGACCGCGCAGCCGCCTCGCGGAGCGCACGGTGTCGTTCAGGAAACGCCGGGCGTGGCCCACCCGGCGGCACGCAGCAGCCAGCTCGTCGAGCGCGGCGCCCGCGCCCTGCTCGACCCGCAGCCGCGCCACGAACGCAGGATCGTTGAAAGCAGCGTCAAGTGCCGCTGTCAGGTCGCTTTCCGCCTGCTCGCGGTCGTCGCCCTCGGTCGTCCGAGCCCGCGTGGCCGCATCCGCGACCAGGATCGCGCTCGCAGGATCGAGCAACCCGCCGGTCGCGACGTCCAGGGCCGCCCCGGACCGCCGCAGCAACTGGGCGTCGAGCACCGCTCGCGCCGCGTCCACCCGTGCGTGCAACCGGTCCAGCCGGCCCGCTGTCCACGACAGGTACGAACCGAACGCCACAACGACGGCGGCCGCCACTAGCAGCCAGGTCACGGTCGTCAACGGCTACCGCGCCATCAGCCGGCGCAACCGGCCGGCGTCCGTCGCCGGAGGCGCACCGGCGGCCACGGCCATCTCGTACACCGCCAGCACCTCGTCGGCGAGCACGGACCAGTCGTACCGCCGGACGCCGACTCGCGCCGCGGCGCGCAGCGCTTCCCGACGGTCGGGGTCGTCCAGCAGCGCCACCGCCGCCTTCGCCAGCGCGTCGGAATCACCGACGGGGACGAGCTGGCCCAGCCGACCCTCCTCGAGCACGGCGCGGAACGCCGCGAGATCCGACGCCAGCACCGGCGCACCCGCGGCCATCGCCTCGGCGAGCACGATGCCGAACGACTCACCGCCGGTATGCGGGGCGACGTACACGTCGCTGGACGCCAGCATGGCAGCCTTGTCCTCGTCGCTCACGCCACCGAGGAACGTGACGGAGTCTCGGCACTCGGCGGGGATCCGCCTGCGAGCCTCATCTATGTCGCCACGGCCGGCCACCAGCAGCCGTACCCCGGGCCGCGCGGCGTGGATCTGCGGCCAGGCGCGCAACAAGACCGGAAGGCCCTTGCGCGGCTCGTCCAGCCGTCCCAGGAACGACAGCGTGCCGCCCGCACCGCGCCATTCGGGCCGCGGCTTGGCCGCGGCGAACCGGTCGACGTAAAGACCGTTCGGGATCACGACCGGATCGCCGCCGAGGTGCTCCACGAGCAGCTTGCGGGCCGGCTCCGACACCGCGATCCGGGCCGAGATCTTCTCGAAGGCCGACTGCAGGATCCCGTAGGCGGCGCTCATCGCCCGAGAGCGCTCGCTGGCCTGGTGGAACGTCGCCACGACCGGCACCTCGGCCCACCACAGTGTGAGCAGCCCCAGGCTCGGCGAGGCCGGCTCGTGCACGTGGACGACGTCGAACCTCCCGTCCGCCAGCCACCGCCGCACCCGGGATGCCGAGACCGGTCCGAAGGTCAGCCGTGCGACCGAGCCGTTGTACGGGACAGGCACCGCGCGGCCGGCGGTCACGATGTAGTCCGGCATCGCCACCTCGTCGTCGCCCGGCGCCAGCACCGACACGTCGTGGCCGCGGGCCGTGAACACCTCGGCCAGGTCGCGGATGTGCACCTGGACACCCCCTGGGACGTCCCAGGAGTACGGGCACACCATGCCAATCTTCATCGGATCTTCATCCGGCCCTCCGTCCGGGGCCGCCGGGTGCGAGGTCTGCCACGAACAGCGGCTGCATCATATGCCAGTCTTGCGGATGCTCCGCGATGCCGGCAGCGAAGCGGTCAGCCAGTGCCTGGGTCATGCGTACCACCCGGTCGGCGCGTGACACCTCGCTCGGCGGCGGGATCTCCTCGTGGAACCGGACGGCCAGCCGGTGATCCGGCTCCTCTCCTTCGTACCACAGGCTCACCGGGACCAGTGCTGCCCCCGTCCGCAGGGCGAGCGCCGCGGGGCCGGCGGGCATCCGGATGGCCTCTCCGAACAGTGTCACGTTCATACCGCGCCGGCTGATGTCGCGGTCGGCCAGCAGGGGCACCAGCCGGCCGGCGCGCAACCGGGCGGCCAGCGTGGAGAACACGTCGTCCGTCCCGCCGGTCAGCGGCAGCACCTCCATGCCCAGGCGCTCGCGG
>CAZMXH010000284.1:0-2634 GCA_964570165.1 uncultured Actinomycetes bacterium | reverse complement strand
CGTTCGAACAGCGCCTCGGGCTTCAACCGCTCCACAACGGTGGTCACCGGCGCGCCGGTCAGGCAGCCCCACGCGCCGGCATGATCCCAGTTGGCCATGTGCGGCAGCGCCACGACGGCGCCGCGCCCGTTTGCCAGCGGGTCTCGCATGTGCCGCTCGTCGATAGCGCGGACCCGGGAGACGATCCGGTCGTGGTCCCAGTCCGGCAGCCGGAACACGTCGCACCAGTAGCGGAGGTAGGAGCGCATCGCGGCGTGGGACACCTCGCGCACGACCGCGGGGTCCGAGGTGCCCAAGGCCCGGGAGAGGTTGGCCTCCAGCCGCTGCACGCCGGGACCCCGTCGCCGCCAGGCGGCCTCAGCGATCCTGCGGAAGACCCCGTACGCCGCGCGCTCGGGCAGCCGACGGATGGCCGACCAGCCTCCGGTGTAGCCGAGCAGCGTGACCCGCTCGCGCAGCCCGTCTCCGCCGATGCCCGGCACCGGCAACCGGCGGCTCACGCCGGCTCCGACATGGCCTGGCGGCGAACCTCGCGGATCCGCTGCACCACCGTCCACGCGCTGGCCACGGCGAGCAGCCACAGCACTACCTCCAGCACCACGATCGGCAGGTCGAACAGGCCGACGAGCCCGGTCGTGACAAGGATCGCGACCAGGCGCTCGGCCCGTTCGGCGAGGCCGACGTCGGCGGTGTAGCCCTGGCCCTCGGCGCGCGCCTTGGTGTACGACACGGTGGCTCCGAGGACGAGGCACGCCAGGCAGAGCGCCACGAGCCGGATGTTCTCACCGCCGCCGGCGAACCACAGGGCCAGGCCCGCGAAGATCGCGGCGTCCCCGAAGCGGTCGAGGACCGAGTCGAGAAACGCGCCCCAGGGGGTCGTCCGCCCCGAGAGCCTGGCCATGATCCCGTCGATGTTGTCCCAGAACACGAACGCGGTGATCACCAACGTGCCGACCAGGAACTCGCCCTGCGGATAGAACGCCAGGGCGGCGGCGGCGACACCGGCGGTCCCGATCACTGTGACGGCGTCTGGCGTGAGGCCCAGTCGCAGCATCGCCCTGGCGACCGGCGCCAGTATCCGCGTGACGACGGGACGGGTATAGCGGTTCAGCATGGCGGCGCCATGCTACGGCGACCTGGGACCGCAGTGTGCGTTCCCCCTCACTCCTGCGCAAGACTTGTATTGCGAGCGCGGCCGGGACAGGGTTGCTACACACATCGACACGACATCGCCGGAGAGACCCGGCGCGGCCGGGGCCTCCGGATGCTTCCGAGGAGGCGAGCACATGGCGGAGAAGAACCCTGCGGCGGCCACCGGCACAGCACCGGTGGTCGACCGGCCCGACGGAGTCCGCAACGTCGCGCTGGTCGGCCACACCGGAGCCGGCAAGACGACACTGGTCGAGGCGCTGCTCGTCGCCACCGGGACGATCTCGCGGGCGGGACGCGTCGAGGACGGTACGACGGTCACCGACTACGACGACGCCGAGGTCCGGCAGCAGCGCTCCGTGGCGCTGGCGCTGGCGCCCTGCGTCCATGAAGGGATCAAGGTCAACCTGCTCGATACGCCGGGGTACGCGGACTTCATCGGCGACCTGCGAGCAGGCCTGCGTGCCGCGGACTGCGCGCTGTTCGTGGTCTCGACGGCCGAACCGATCGACGGCACCACTCAGATGCTCTGGCAGGAGTGCGGCGCGGTCGGCATGCCCCGCGTCGTCGTGCTCACCAAGCTCGACCATCCACGCTCGGACTACAGCGGCACGCTCGCTGCCTGCCAGGACGCGTTCGGCGACCGAGTGCTGCCGCTGTACCTCCCGGTCGGCGATGGCGACGACGCGGCGTCCGGCCTGATCGGGGTGCTGTCCGGCAAGCTGTTCTCGTACGCGGGCGGGAAGCGCACCGAGGGCCAGCCGTCCGACGCCGACGCCGCCCGGCTCGAGGAGGCCCGCGGCGCACTGATCGAAGGCATCATCGAGGAGTCCGAGGACGAGTCCTTGATGGAGCGCTACCTGTCCGGTGAGGAGATCGATCCCGGTCTTCTGGTCAACGACCTCGAGACCGCGGTGGCACAGGGCTCGTTCCACCCCGTTATCCCAGCGTGCTCGATGACAGGAGTCGGCACAGCGGAACTGCTGGAGATCATCACAAGCGCGTTCCCGTCGCCGGCGGAGCACCCGATGCCAGAGGTCACCACCATCGACGGCAAGCCGCGGGACGACCTGGAGTGCGACCCGGCGGGCCCGCTGCTGGCTCAGGTGATCAAGACGACGAGCGACCCGTACGTCGGCCGGGTCAGCATGGTGCGGGTGTTCTCCGGGACCTTGCGACCGGACGCCACCGTCCACGTGTCCGGGCACTTCCTCGCCGACCGCGGCCACGAGGAGCACGACGAGGACGAGCGGATCGGCGCGCTGACCTCCCCACTCGGGAAGACCCAACGGCCGGTGAACCACGCCGTGGCCGGCGACATCTGCGCGATCGCCAAGCTGTCGAAGGCCGAGACCGGGGACACGCTGTCCAGCAAGGAAGACCCGCTGCTGATGCACCCGTGGGAGATGCCCGACCCACTGCTGCCCATCGCCGTCGTAGCGCACGCGAAGGCCGACGAGGACAAGCTCTCCCAGGGGCTGGCCC
>CAZMXH010000283.1:4441-4975 GCA_964570165.1 uncultured Actinomycetes bacterium | reverse complement strand
GGCTGGCACGGCGTACGCTTCGACCGGCCGCTGCAGCGCACCAGGGAGTACGTCGAGATCGTGCGCAGCGCCCTGGCCCGCGACCGGCTGAGCTACCAGGGCGAGCATTTCACGTTGCCGCTGCCCGACGGCCCGGGCAAGGCGCTACGGCTGACGGTGCATCCGGTCCGCGAGCACGTCCCCCTGTACCTGGCCGCCATCGGCCCACGGAACCTGGAGCTCGCCGGCGAGATCGCCGACGGTTGGCTGGCCGTGTTCTTCGCTCCCGAGCACGCGGCCGAATCGCTGGACCGGCTCCGCGCTGGCCGGGAGAGGGCCGGGGCTGCCGGGCTGGAGGGGTTCGACGTAGTTCCCACTGTGCCCGTGGTGATCGTCGAAGATCTCGAGGAATGCGCCGCGCCGGTGCGTGCGTACACCGCGCTCTACCTCGGCGGAATGGGCAGCCGCAGCCGGAACTTCTACAACAGGCTGGCGGTCCGGATGGGCTACGGCGAGGCGGCCGCCCGCATCCAGGACCTCTACCTCGACCGCAAG
>CAZMXH010000283.1:0-4431 GCA_964570165.1 uncultured Actinomycetes bacterium | reverse complement strand
CCGCTGCCGCCGTCCCGCTGGAACTCGTCGACCGGACGGCGCTGATCGGACCTGTCGAGAGGGTTCGCGACCGGCTCGCGGCGTACGCTGAGGCCGGCGTCACCACGCTGTCGGTGGCACCGATGCAGGGCGCGGTCGAACAGCGCGCCCAGACGCTCCGTGACGTACTGTCGGCCGCCGAAGCCGCGGGCGTCGGCTGATCCGCCCGGAAGGATGGGGGTTCGGACAAGACGATGGAATGGTTTCAGGCTGTCGTCCTCGGCCTGCTGCAGGGCATCACGGAGTTCCTGCCGATCTCGTCGAGCGCCCACCTGCGGATCGTGCCAGAGCTGTTCGGCTGGCCGGATCCCGGCGCTCCGTTCACTGCCGTGACCCATCTAGGCAGCCTCGCCGCCATCCTGCTGTACTTCGCTCGCGACATCGGCCGGATCACCGGCGCCTGGGCACGCTCGCTGCGCCACCGCGAGGCGCTGTCGCGGGCGGAACTCGTCACGGTCGGTCAGGGCCCGTCGTCGGGACGGCACCGGGTCAAGACGTGGGACCCCGCGGACGCCCGTCTGGGGTGGTACGTCATCCTGGGCACGCTGCCGATCGTGGCGGCGGGCGTCCTGCTCCAGGACCTTGCCGAGAACGAGTTTCGGTCGCTGTGGATCGTCGGGACAACCTTCGTTGTACTCGGCCTCGTGCTCTGGCTGGCCGACCGGACCGGCCGCCGTACGCGCGACATCTGTGCGCTGTCCGTGAGGGACGCCCTGGTCATCGGAATCGCCCAGGTGGCCGCCCTTGTTCCCGGCGTGTCCCGCGCGGGTGCGACGATCAGCATGGCGTTGTTCCTCGGCTACCAGCGCGAGGCGGCAGCCCGGTTCTCGCTGCTGCTGGCGATCCCCGCCGTCCTCGGCGCCGGCGCCCTCGAGTGGCGGTCGGCAATGGGGGAGGAGGCCGCGTACGCCTTGGGACCTACGGCGCTCGCCACGGTCGTGTCGTTCGTCGCCGCGTACGCAGCCATCGCCTGGCTCCTGCGCTGGCTGCAGACGCGCACGTACACGCCGTTCGTCATCTACCGCGTCGTTGGCGGGGTGGTCATCCTCGGGCTGCTCGCGGGCGGAGTGCTGGCGCCCTAGCTCACCCGCCTGGCGGCGGGGCGCTGGCCAGCCAGGGCGCGGGATCCACCGGGGTGCCGTCGATCCGCACCTCGAAATGCAGGTGCGGCCCTGTCGAGAAGCCTGTCGAACCGACCGAGCCGATCGGTTCTCCCTTCGCCACCCGCTCGCCTGCTGTGACCGACAGCCCAGGCTGGTGCGCGTACAACGTCGAGACGTGCTGGCCTTCGATGATGCCGTGGTCGACAACCACCAGATAGCCGTAGGCGTCGTTCCAGGTGGCCTCGGCAACCACACCGTGGTCGGCGGCGTAGATGTAGCCGTCGCCGGAGCTCAGGTCCACGCCGGTGTGCTGCTTCACGTAGCCCAGGATCGGATGCCGCCGCGACCCGAACTCGGAGGTGAGTTCGCCGGTTCCCGGCCTGACGAAGGATCCGGTTCCCTCCAGCCTCTCGTCGAGCGAGTTCTCCGCCAGCCACGCCGCCAGCTGCTCCGACTCTCGCAGCAGCTCCTGGTAGCGCTCGTACTCCTCGGCCCTGGCCGCCTCCGCCTCTGCCAGCGCCTCCTCCCTGGCGGAGCGCAGCTCCGCGAGACGGCGCTGAGCCTGGCGTGCGGCCTCCTCGGCGATCTCCGCCTGCCGCCGCTTGCGAGTGGCCTCGTCGGCCCGCCGCTCGCGCTCCTCGCGCAACTCGCGGAGCTCGGCCTCGGTGTTACGCAGGTCGGCGCGATCCACGGCCAGGTTGCTGAGCGCCGCATCGGCGGCCCTCTGCACGCTGCGAACCCCGACGTGCGCGTCGGACAGCTCAGCAGGGCTGCCGGCCTCGAGCACGACCGACCATTCGAACAGGCCGCCGCCGTTCTGGTAGGCCGCCCGCGCAACCGCTCCGAGCTGTTCCCGGGCCGCGTCCATGCGCTTGCCGATCGCGGCGAGCTTGCGTTGCGCCCGGCGTTCGGCCTGCTCGGCCCGGCGCTGGGCGGTACGCGCCGCCGCCTCGGCCTCCCTCGTCCGTTCGGCCGCAGCTGCGGCGTCCGCCGCGGCCGCCGTGGCTTCGTACAGTTCGGCCTCGGCCACGCTCAGCGCCCGTAGCGCCTCTTCGACGGCCTGGGAATGGGCGTCCAGCCGCTCCTCGGACCGCTCGAGCGCGTCCGCCAGGTCTGGCGATGGGGGCGCCCCGTCCGCGCCATGTGCGACGGCGCTCGGCACCGCCAGAGCCGCCACACCGAGGCAGATCGTCAGCCAGCCACGCGTGCGGTGCGAGCCGCCGCGCAGCCACCACCACGCACGACGTGACACGCCCGGAAGCATATGCGGCATCCGGCGAGAAGTCACCCATCGTCCACGTCGGTACGCTCGACGGATGCCCACCGTACTGCTGGTCCGTCATGGACGGACCGAGGCGAACGCGTCAAGGGTTCTGGCCGGGCGGACCCCAGGTGTCCACCTCGACGATACCGGGCGCTCCCAGGCCAAGGACCTGGCGTCGCGTCTGGCGGGCGTCCCGCTGGCCGCGGTCGTGTCGAGCCCGCTGGAACGGTGCCTCGAGACCGCCGAGGCGCTGGTCGCGGACCGCGCCCACCCGACTGTCACCACCGAGAACCGGCTGGTGGAGTGCGGGTACGGGGAGTGGACCGGGCGGCCGGTGCGCGAGCTGAGCCGCACCCGGCTGTGGCGGCAGGTGCAGATCCACCCGGCGGCGGCGGTCTTCCCGGGCGGCGAGTCGATGCGGGCGGTCCAGGCGCGAGCAGTCGACGCGGTCCGCGAGCACGACGCCCGCGTCGCGGAGCGCGCCGGCGGGCGGGCGGTGTGGGCGGCGGTCTCCCACGCCGACGTGATCAAGGCGATCGTGGCCGACGCCCTCGGCATGCACCTCGACCTCTTCCAAAGGTTGGTCATCGACCCGGGTTCGGTGACCGTGATCAGCTTCACCGAGCTACGGCCGTACGTCGTCCGCCTCAACGACACCAGCGGCACGTTCTCCGGCCTGGCCCGGCGGCGCGGCAGGCGGCGACCGTCCGGCGACGGCGTTGTGGGCGGCGGGCCTGGAACCGAATAAGGTCGTCGTGTGGCCCGCCAGATCTTCCGGTTTGACGCCCCGGAGCGCTTTGTCGCCGGGACGGTAGGCGAACCTGGCCAGCGCGCGTTCTTCCTCCAGGCCAGGGAGGGCTCGCGGCTGGCGACCGTCCTCCTCGAGAAGGAGCAGGTCGCCGCGCTCGCTGAGCGGCTCGACGCGCTGCTCGACGAGGTGCTGCGCCGCACCGGCGGCACTGCGCCCGTGCCGGCCCTTCCGCCAGCCGAGTTGGACGACTCCGATCCGCTCGACCAGCCCATCGACGAGGACTTCCGGGTAGGCACGTTGACTCTGGCGTGGGACGGCACCGACGACCGCGTGGTGATCGAGGCATACGCCGCCGGAGAAGAGGACGACGACCTCGACGACGAGGTCCCCTCGGAGCGGGACGTGCTGGTGGTACGCATCAGCGGCGCCTCCGCGCGCGCGTTCGTCAAGCGTGCCCACGCGCTGGTCGCGGCCGGCCGGCCTCCGTGCCCGCTCTGCGCGCTGCCGCTCGACCCGCAGGGTCACGTCTGCCCCCGGCAGAACGGCTACCGTCGCCGTGAGTGATCCCGCCGACCTGCTCGAGCACGGCGAGATCGTGGTCGACGGCCGGCTAGTGGAGGCGTCCAACGCGACCTTGTTCTGCCGAGCGGTCGGCCCGTCCGGCGAGGTGCGGTGCGTGTACAAGCCGGTGGCGGGGGAGCGGCCGCTGTGGGACTTCCCGGACGGGACTCTCGCCTCTCGCGAGGTCGCCGCGTACCAGGTCTCCGAGGCGGCCGGCTGGCACCTGGTTCCGCCCACGGTGCTGCGCGACGGGCCGTTCGGTCCGGGGATGTGCCAGCTGTGGGTGGACGGCGCGGGCGAGGAACTCGTCGACGTGCTCCGGCCCGCGCAGGTTCCGGACGACTGGCTGCGGGTTCTGGAGGCGCTCGACGGTGACGGCCAGCCGGTGGTCCTCGTCCACGCGGACGACCCGCGGCTGCGCCAGATCGCGGTGTTCGACGTTGTGATCAACAACGCCGACCGCAAGGGTGGCCACGTCGTCGTGACGGCGGACGGCGCTGTCCTCGGCGTCGACCACGGTGTCAGCTTTCACGTCGAGGACAAGCTGCGCACGGTGCTCTGGGGCTGGAGCGGCGCGGCGCTGACCGCCGACGAGCGGGCCACGCTTCACCGGCTGGACGCTGACCTGGGCAACGGGCTGGCCGACCGGCTCGCCGGCCTGCTCGCCGAGCAGCTGGTCACCGCGCAGCGCGACCGCCTCCGCCCGATGCACG
>CAZMXH010000282.1:0-5014 GCA_964570165.1 uncultured Actinomycetes bacterium | reverse complement strand
CTGCATCATGCCCTGCTTGATCGCCTGCTTCTTGGCGATCATCCGCTCCAGCGCGACCACCTGCCGTCGACAGGAGTCAAGCACCTCGACAATGGTGTCTTGTTCCTTCCGCGAGGGAAGCTCGATCGGCAGCGCTGCAAGAATTGCCGTGTTGAGGTTGGGCATCGTGCCACCAACAGCGTTGTCCATCAGCCACGACTGTGCGCGCTTGGACCCTAGATACTCCGCGATGTATAGCGGGTTGATCTCATCACGGTGATTGCCAAATCGTGCGGCGAGGCACCCAGTGCCGCAAAGCCAACCTTTTTGCACGGTTCGAACCATCGACCTACGGCCCACATCTCCACTTCGACTGAAGACGATGTCTCCCTCACGAAGTGCGTGGCGCCGCAATCGCCGAGCGTCGCGCTCACCGATGCGCGCTATACCCGCTTCGCGGATCTCGTTATCGCCCAGGTTCACCGGCATGATCAACGGCGTACCGGTTTCGGTGTAGTCACTTAGATGGTCGCGACTGTCTCGCCATAGCGATCGCCGAGCTGCTGGATCCGGGTTACGAGGGCGAGCGTGAGGGAGTTGCCCTCGCTGGTCACGCGGGTTGCGGATGGTTGCAGCCCACTTGTCGTCGAGTACGAGCGCCTGGACGTCGGCCTCGGTGAGAGCTTGACAACCTCCTTTGCCCAAGAAGCAAGAAGATCCTCATTTCCGGTCCGACATACGGGTGCGACGCACGCGGGCGCGACCACTGGTCGGTGGAGATGCCGTGATCATTGCGACCACCGCAGAGGCCATCTACGCGACCGGACGTTGTCGTTCGCCCAGCAGCTCCAGAAGCGGGGCGGTGGGAACGCGAATGAGCCTGCCGAGCCGAAGCACCGGCGTCGGCCATTCACTGGCGCGAACGAGCTCGTACGCTGCACTCCGCCCGATCCCCAGCATCCTCCCGGCGGTGGGCAGGTCGACGACTGTCGGCAACTTACGGGCCTCATCACGGTTCACGACGGATCGCCTCCCGAACACGGAGTGCAGTGCCTGGGCACCCATATCGGTTGAGAGGGCCTGCGCACGGCACCGCCGCCAGGTCCCCAAGTGGAAGCCTGCCTGCAGTTGCCGGCTATCCCTCACCGCGACAGCACAGTCCACCACCGTGGACTCCTCGACGCCTAACAGCAAGACACCGTTGCCCAGCCACTTCGTCACGCGAATCCCGCGCTGCTCTGCGGCTCCGCGTGAAAACCCAGGTTTGCGAGGACCGTCACCGACTAAGAGTCACCTTCGCAACACCGTTTAACATCCCGTGGTCCGTACTCGCATCCTCCAACCGTGGACGAGTCAACATGGGTCGTCGGTTGAGACAGATGACGGTGACTACGCCAGAGCAGCATCGATCGAGGAACGGGAGTAGACGTGTTCCGCACCATGATGAAGCAAGATCCACCGTACCACTGTTGCGCAGGCTGACCTGCACTACGTGGGATCAGTCACGGTCGACCAGGACCTGATGGACGCTGCCGACCTACTATCCGGGGAAGTGTCATCCCGGGAGAGCGTGCCTCCGGGGTGATGGCATCAACGGCGCGGGGGCCAGGCTGGTGCCGCCCGGTGATCTAGTGATCATACCTTCCTACGGCATCTGCGACGACGAGGCGCGCGCCGTGCAGCCCACCGTGGTGCACGTCAACACAGCCAACGAAATCGTGTTACTCGGCGTCGACCCAGCCGAGCAGGTGCCGGGTGACCGCGGACAATTGCGTGAAGACGTGGTCAATGCGGCCGAGGGCGGAAGCGCCGCTGTCTGACGACCCACGAGGTCCACCGAATCGGCCAGGTCAAGTCAGTACCTGGGTCTCGCTTGGCCGAAGCCATCACGTAATCCGTGCGGCGGCGACCCACATAAGGCTGCGCATAGCATGTGAGTTCGCTGCAAGCTCGACGGTCCCCACGCCACGACTCTCTTGTTCATCACGCGCACCTCGAACGTCAGCTCCATGCCCGTACGCATGACCGGCGAGGCAGTCGCCTCAGCAAGCTGTCGACTGCGATCGCATTCGTGATCGAGACCTTCGGCATCGCAATCACCGACACGGTCTTCGACGTGCTGCTGGCCTCGCACGCCGTGATCCCGAACCCGTGGGTGTGGCAGACAGCCCGAACAGTTTACGACGTTCAAACGGCAGGCACAGGGTCGCCGTCTGCCGCTTCTCAGGCCCCGGGGTCAGGATGTGGACGGTCACTGGACCTGATGCGGTGAACGATGGTTCAGTAGCAGTGGTGAACGCCTGT
Source organism: uncultured Actinomycetes bacterium (assembly GCA_964570165.1). Lineage (GTDB taxonomy): Bacteria > Actinomycetota > Actinomycetes > Jiangellales > Jiangellaceae > JBMCTR01. The sequence continues at coordinate 2,731 of CAZMXH010000282.1, read as the reverse complement.
TCACCACCAGTCTAGTTAGGAAGACCACCCACACCCGTGCGGTCACTCAACGCCACCGCGGCGACGAGCGCTGGGCGAGCGCACAGCGCGCTCGTCGTCGCCGTTCTTGCCCTGTGCGGGACCGTCGTCTCGCTCCAGCAGACGCTGGTGCTGCCGCTGCTCCCGGACTTTCCCCGCCTGCTCGACACCAGCGGCGACAACGCGTCGTGGCTGGTCACCGCCACTCTGCTCAGCGGCGCGGTGTCGATCCCGACCATTTCGCGACTGGCCGACATGTACGGCAAGAAGCGCATGATGATCGTCGCGCTGGCCGTCATGGTGGCCGGATCCGTGCTCGGCGCGCTCACCCAGGTGCTGCTGTTCGTGATCGCCGCACGGGTCATGCAGGGGGTCGGCATGGCGCTGGTCCCGATCGGAATCGCGATCATGCGGGACGAACTCCCGCGAGAACGGATCCCGCTCGGCGTCGCCCTGATGAGCGCCACCCTCGCCATCGGCGCCGGGGCCGGGCTCCCGCTGTCCGGGCTGATCGCTGCACACATGGACTGGCACGCGATCTTCTGGGTCACCGGAGTCGCCGGTGCGGGCATGCTCGTGGCGATCCTGCTCGTCGTGGGCGAATCCCCCGTCCGGACCCGCGGCTCGTTCGACTTCCGCGGCGCCATCCTGCTCTCGGTCGCCCTGACCGCGGTGCTGCTGGCGCTGTCGAAGGGCGGCCAGTAGGGCTGGACGTCCGCCCTGACCCTGGGCCTCGCCATCGCCGGCGCCGTCCTGATCGCCGTCTGGATCCCGCTCGAGCTCCGAGTGCGCAACCCGCTCGTCGACATCCGGGTCACCGCGCGCCCGGCCGTGCTACTCGTCAACATCGTGGCGATCCTGTCCGGCTTCGCCATGTTCGCGAACATGCTGCTCACCACGCAGCAACTGCAACTGCCGCCCGCCACCGGCTTCGGGCTCGGTCTGGATACACTGCCGACCGGCCTGTGGATGACGCCCAGCGCGCTGGTGTTCGGCGTGATGGCACCCGTTGCCGCCGCTGTGATTCGCCGGTTCAGTGCCCAGGCCGCGCTGCTCGCCGCATCGCTACTGCTGACCGCCTCGTACGCGGCGCGGGTGTTCCTCGCCGAGAACCTCGCGCAGGTTGTCGTCGGGTCAATGCTGGTGAGCGTCGGCGCCTCGATCACATTCGCCGCGATGCCCACGCTGATCATGCGAGCCGTCCCGGTGACTGAGACGGCGTCCGCCAACGGCATCAACACGTTGATGCGGTCGATCGGCACCTCGACATCCAGCGCGATCATCGCGGCCGCCACCACAACCGGTGCCGTGACACTCGGCGGCGAACTGTTCCCCTCGGCCGGCGTGATCACGGCGCTGTTCTGGGTCGCCGCCTTGCTGTCCCTGGTCGCAGGCGCGCTGACGGTGCCGATGTTCCGGATGCGGGAGTACTCCGACGACGCCACCGATGCCGGACGTCACACCCACGGCGCCGTCGTCCGCGGCAAGGTGCTCTCGGTGAGCGGAAAGCCGATCCGCAGCGCCGTCGTGACGCTCCTGACCCTCGGCGGCGACCAGGTGGACTGGAGCCAGGTCGACTCGGCCGGCGAGTTCTCCATCGCCATCCCCGGCCCCGGCCGCTACGTGGTCGTCGCGGCGGGGGACGGATGGACACCGCGATCGCGGCTGGACGATCTCGACGCCGGCACAGAAATGAAACCACTCGTCCTCACCGAACGGCTCATGCTAACCGGCACGCTCCGCGACCGAACGTCATCGACCGTCCCCGACGCGGTGGTCGTCCTCACCCGGCAGAGCGGCGAGTGTACCGGCGCCACACGCACCGACGCCGGCGGTCGGTACGAGCTACCGCTGCCCGCCAACGGCCGGTACGTGCTGACCGTCGTGACCCCGAATGGGGCGACGACGGCCCGCTCCGTCTCCGTCTGGGGAACCCCGCGCACCGTCGACGTCGACCTTTCGACCAACAACAATGGCCATCCGCAGCGCACGCCGCCCGTGCGGAGCGCCGTACCACAGCAGAGCACTGCGCCACAGGAGTCATCTCGGTGAACCAGCCGACGACGCCCGACCGCGGCCGAACGGAGGGCCAGCAGGCGGAGTCCGGGTCGCGCGAGATCATCCTGGCGGCCGCCCGCGAGCTGTTCGCCGAGCGCGGCTTCAACCAGGTCACGATTCGCGACATCGCCGCCCGCGCGAACCTCTCCCCCGCGATGGTGATGAAGTGCGGCGGAAGCAAGCAGGAGCTCTTCTACCAGGCGGCCACGGTCAGTCCACCGCCGCTTCCGGACGTCCCGCTGGCCGAGCTGGGCGAGGCGCTAGTCCGCGAACTGTTCGAGCGCTACCAGCACGACGCCGTCGAGCAGCTCACGCGGGCACTGATCCTCCGGCTGTCGGCACCCGACCCCGAGGCGGTGCGCGAGCGGTTTCTCACCGGATTCGTCTCCCCACTCATCGAGCGCCTCGGCGGCGGCGACGACGCCCAAGTCCGGGCCGAGCTCGTCGTATCCGCCTTGTCCGGGCTCGCCACGACTCTCCGCGTTTTCCAGGTACCAGTCGTCCAGGGCGCCGTCGATGACATCGCCGAACGCTACGGCCAGCTCGTCCAGCAGCTCATCGACCCAGGGTCACCTGGCGGCTGTGGCCTCTCGCCCACGACCCCCGTGGAAGGGGCTGAACAAGCCTCATCGCAAAGGACAGGCGATGGTCGACG
>CAZMXH010000281.1:0-5037 GCA_964570165.1 uncultured Actinomycetes bacterium | reverse complement strand
CTGGCACTCCATCTGGCTGAACGAGGGCTGGGCCACGTACGCGACGTGGCTGTGGGACGAGCACCGCGGGGGCGCGTCCGCCCAGGAGGCCTACAACGACTGGTACGAGACCGACCGATCCGACGCGTACTGGACCTTCCAGATCGGCGACCCTGGGCCGACCGGCTTGTTCAACGACCAGGTCTACGATCGCGGGGCCGCGACCCTGCACGCGCTGCGGGTCGAGGTCGGCGACGAGGCGTTCTTCGACGGCGCCCGGCTGTGGGTGGAACGCCACAACGACGCCACCGGCACCTCCGAGGACTTCCAGGCCGTCTACGAGGAGGTCTCCGGGCAGGACTTGGACGAGTTCTTCGACATCTGGCTGTTTGGCCAGGTCAAACCGCCGGACACCTGGACGCTTCCGACGAACTGATCTCGCCAGACGCTCAATCCTGCGCGAGGTGCTCCCTCGCGGTCCGGTACGCCCCTGCGGCGGTTGACACCGGGTGCGACGTGCCGCGGCGTCCGCGGTGATGTCTCATGCCTGGAGCGAGGCGGTGCGATTGTGCGGCGGCCGAAGGTCGTGAAGAATTAGCACTCGTAAAGGTAGAGTGCTAATCAAGGAGGTGGTTCGTGAGCGGCTCGTCCGTCGTCACGCACGCGCGGACGAAAGATCCCCTTCCGCGCGTTCCCATCCATCGGCCAGCACGCAGCGCCGGGTCAAACCGGCTGCGGATCGTCCTGGTCGCTCCGCCGTACTTCGACGTTCCACCGCGGGCCTACGGTGGCGTCGAGGCTGTCGTCGCCGACCTCGCGGATGCCCTTGCGGCCCGCGGTCACCGCGTCACGCTGCTTGGCGCCGGTGAGCCGGGGACGGCGGCGGAATTCGTCCCGCTGTGGGAACGCACCATCCCGGAACGGCTCGGCGACCCTTACCCCGAGGCCGTTCACGCCGTCCTGGTGAGGCGAGCAGTCGAGCGGCTGCTCGCCGGCGAGGCCGTCGACGTCGTGCACGACCATACGCTCGCCGGCCCGCTGAACGCGGCGTACTACCGCCGGTACGGCGTGCCCACCGTCGTCACCGTGCACGGGCCCGTCGACACTGACCTCGGACGCTACTACAGGGCGCTGGGCCGCGACGTTCATCTGGTGGCGATCAGCGAGCGCCAGCGGGCGTTGGCACCCAACCTCAACTGGGCCGGCACGGTGTACAACGCGCTGCGTGTCGACGACTGGCCGTTCAAGCGGGAGAAGCGGGACTACGCACTGTTCCTCGGTAGGTTCCACCCACACAAGGCGCCCCATGTGGCCCTGGAGGCCGCGCATGCGGCGGGGTTGCCGCTAGTGCTGGCAGGCAAGTGCTCCGAGCCTGTGGAGAAGGAGTATTTCGAACGGGAGGTGCGTCCGCGGCTGACCGAGCGCGACCACGTCTTCGGAGTCGCGGATTCAGTACAGAAGCGGAAGCTGCTGGCCTCCGCTCGGTGCCTGCTGTTCCCGATCAGATGGGAGGAGCCTTTCGGCATGGTGATGATCGAGGCAATGGCGTGCGGGACGCCGGTGGTGGCACTGCGAGCCGGGTCAGTGCCGGAGGTCGTGATCGACAAGGTCACGGGGCTTGTTGTCGATGAGCCCGACGAGTTGCCTGCCGCGCTCCAGGACGTGCGACAGATCGACCCATACGCGTGCCGGGCGCACGTTGCCGAGCACTTCAGCACGGACGATCTCGGCGCTGGCTACGAAGCGGTGTACCGAAAGGTGATCGAGCACTCGCCCGAAACGGCCAGGAGGGTGCTGCGTCGCCGTGCGCCCACACATCAGCTGACCGAGGCCGTGTCGTGACCTCCACCGACCGACCGGACGTCCTCAACGCGACCGAGCCGGCACCGGTCATCAGCGCCAGCGACACCGTGACGCTCGTCGAGGGCAGCACATTCTGCTTGTCCGACAACACCGGCGACCTACGGCCGGGCACCACTCACGGCCTCTTCTTCCGCGACACCCGGGTCCTTTCCGCGTGGGAGCTGCGCCTGGACGGCCAGGCGCCGCTCCCTCTCGCGGTGCTGGCGCCAGAGGCCTTCGCAGCGCGGTTCGTCCTCCGCCGGCCGCCCCGGCCCGGGACGGCCGACAGCACCCTGCTCGTCGTGCGGGAGCGGCTGGTCGCGGAGGGACTGCGAGAGACCGTGACGATCCAGAACCTGGGCCGCGAAGCCACCGCCGTAACCCTGGTGCTGCGTGCCGACGCCGATTTCGCGGACCTGTTCGCCGTGAAAGGCGGTTGGGTCGGGGGTGGTTCCGCGACCGCCACCGTGGCCGGTAGCGAACTGCTGCTGCGCGACCCGTCCGACCCGTCGCGAGGGCTGTCTATCAACGCGACCGCCGACCCCCTGATTGTCCCTGGGTCGCTGAGCTGGCGAGTCGTCATTCCGGCGGGGGAGCGTTGGCAGACGGAGATCTCGGCGAACCCGACCCTGGCGGATCAGCGGGTGCGTCCCCGCTTCCGGCGAGGCGAGCGCCTGGAGAACACCGGGCCGGCGCGCAAGATCGAGGCGTGGCGCAGCGTCAGCTCCGCCGTGGTCTCCGATGACCCGCTGCTGACCCGGGTGCTGAGGCACGCGGAGACCGACCTCGGTGTCCTGCAGATCCACGACGATGTTCCTGGCCGGCGGCCGTACCTGGCGGCCGGCGCACCGTGGTTCATGACGCTGTTCGGCCGCGACAGCCTGATCACCGCGTACATGGCGCTGCCGCTCGAGGGCGAGCTCGCGATGGGGACGCTGGAGCGGCTCGCCGAGACCCAGGGCAGGCAGGTCGACCCGATCACCGAGGAGGAGCCGGGGCGGATCCTGCACGAGCTTCGACACGGGCCTGCCAGCGCGGAGGTGCTGGGCGGACGTCACTACTACGGGACGGTCGACGCAACCCCGTTGTTCGTCATCCTGCTGGCCGAGTGCTGGCGCTGGGGGGCGGACGAGCTCACCGTGGGGCATCTGCTCCGCGCGGCCGACGAGGCGTTGTCATGGATCGACAACTTCGGCGACCGTGACGGCGACGGCTTTGTCGAATACCAGCGGGCGACCGACCGCGGCCTGGTCAACCAGGGCTGGAAGGACAGCTTCGACGCGATCAATGACTCGTCCGGGCGGCTCGCCGCCCCGCCGATCGCGCTCTGCGAGGTGCAGGGCTACGTCTACGCGGCCTGGCTGGCCCGTGCCGAGCTGGCCGAGGCGTACGGCGACCGGCCCACGGCCGAGCGGCTCCGATCCCGCGCCGCCGACCTGCGCAACAGGTTCGCCGAGGCGTTCTGGCTGCCGGAGCTGGGCTGGTACGCCGTGGCCCTCGACGGGTCCAAGCGCCCGGTCGACGCCCTGACCAGCAACGCCGCCCACTGCCTGTGGTCGGGCATCGCGCTGGACGAGCACGCCGCCGTGCTGATAGAGCGGCTTGCCAGCGACGAGATGAACACGGGCTACGGCCTGCGCACCCTCGCCTCCTCCATGGGCGCCTACAACCCGATGAGCTACCACAACGGCTCGGTGTGGCCGCATGACACCGCGATAGCCGTGGCCGGCTTGCTCCGCTACCGGCACCTGCCCGGTGCGGTCGAGCTCGCTGAGAAGCTCGCGGGCGGCCTGCTTGACGCGGCGGCCGCGTTCGACGCGCGGCTGCCCGAACTGTTTTGCGGCTTCTCCCGTTCCGAGTTCAGCGTGCCGGTCCCGTACCCCACCTCGTGCTCGCCGCAGGCCTGGGCGAGTGCGGCACCCCTCCTGCTGGTGCGGGCCTTCCTCGGCCTCGAGCCGCACGTTCCCCAGCGGCGGCTCGCGGTCGTCCCGCATGTACCGGAGCGGTGGGGCGCCCTCACGCTGACCGACCTCCGCCTGGGCGAGGCCACCGTGAGCATCCGCGCCGAGGGCGACAAGGCGATCGTCAGCGGCGCGCCCGAAGGCTGGGACGTTGTCACGACCCCGACGTGACCTGCGCGCTCATGCGTCGGCGGACGTCCGGGTTTCCAGCCCACCAAAGGACCAGGTCGGGTGGCCCGTACCATCCTGAGCGACACCACGAGTCTGCAGCACTGCGCGGCAGACACCCGGACCGACCAGGTGAGAGGAACGTTCGTACATGCTGTCAGTAGATGATCTTCTGCCGGACGACGTGGATGCCGCCACGCTGGTCGGTCGCGTTTACGACCCGGAGGAGGGCGGACCGTCCGTCGTGGTCGTCGACGGCGACGAGGTCGCCGACATCACAAGGATCGAACCCACCGTCTCGACGTTGTTGGAGCGCACTGACGTGCACACGGTCCTCGCCGAGGCCCGTCGCACGGGTCGGCGATGGAAGCTCGCGGACCTCGTGCGCGCCGACGAGACCGATCCCACCACGGCGCACCTGCTGGCTCCGGTGGACCTGCAGGTTCTCAAGGCCTGCGGCGTGACGTTCGTTGAGAGCATGCTCGAACGTGTCATCGAGGAGCGGGCGAAGGGCGACCCGTCCCAGGCCGCTGTCATCCGCCAGCAGCTGACCGAGGCTATTGGGGGCGCCATTTCCACCGTGAGGCCGGGTTCGCCGGAAGCGCAGCAGGTCAAGGAGATTCTGCAGCGCGAAGGCCTCTGGTCTCAGTACCTCGAAGTAGGGATCGGGCCCGATCCGGAGGTGTTTACGAAGGCACCGGTGTTGTCGGCCGTAGGGACGGGCCAGATGATCGGCGTTCTCTCCCGGTCCAACTGGAACAACCCTGAGCCGGAGGTCGTGCTCGCGGTGCGCTCTGACGGCGTGCCCGTCGGAGCGGCGCTCGGAAACGACGTGAACCTGCGCGATTTCGAGGGCCGGAGCGCCCTGCTGCTCACCGAGGCGAAGGACAACAACGCCTCGTGTGCCATCGGGCCGTTCATCCGCCTGTTCGACGACGCCTTCACGATGGACGACGTGAGAACGCTCGAGGTCAGCTTGCACGTCAGCGGCCCCGATGGTTTCGTGCTCGACGCCGTCAGCTCGATGAGGAGCATCAGCCGGGACCCGTCGGACCTCGTTCGCCACGCCCACGGCGAGCACCACCAG
>CAZMXH010000280.1:0-5041 GCA_964570165.1 uncultured Actinomycetes bacterium | reverse complement strand
CTTGCCCGAGGTTGAGTACGACCACCCGGTCGGAGACGTCGAGAACGGCCTGGACGTCATGTGTGATCATGATCACCGCGCTGCCTTGCTCGGCCATGGTGCTGACGAGTCGCAACACACTGCCAGTCTGGTTGACGCCAAGTGCTGCGGTCGGCTCGTCCAGAATCACGACTCGCGCTCCGTCCCGCATCGCTCGCGATATCGCCACGGCCTGCCGCTGGCCGCCCGAGAGCTCCGCGACTGGCCGAAGCTGATCGTCCAGATCGACGTCGAGGCGGAGCAACCGCTGCCTCGCTTCGCTGACCGCTGCCCGCCGGTCGAGAAGGGACAGCGATCCCAGCCGGAAGCGTCGCGGCTCGCGGCCGAGCACCAGGTTGTACGCGGCCCCGAGGTTCGGGCACAGGGCGAGGTTCTGGTGAACCACCTCAATGCCTCGACGGCGAGCATCCGCGGGACCGTTGAGCAAGATCGGCAGGTCGTCGAGGTACAGCGTGCCGCTGTCCGGCCGCTCGACGCCGGCCAGCATCCGCGTGACGGTGCTCTTCCCGGCGCCGTTGTCGCCGACCAGGCACAGGACCTGGCCGGCGAAGGCTTGGAGGCTCACGTTTCGGACGGCGGCGACCGGCCCGTAAGACTTGGTCAGCGCCGTCGCCGATAAGACCACAGGCCCGTGCGCCACGGCCTTAGCCCGACCGGCCGCCTCGCTGGGAGCATGGGCGGATGGTCCGGTATCGCGGCGCAGGGGTTTCGCCGGCAGGGCTGTTTCGCCGGCATCGGCTCGGCCTTTACGCCCCGCCAGCAACTGGTCGGCGCCGAGGGCCAGGAGTAGCACGGCGCCTTTGGCGATCTGCTGGTAGAAGTCGGTCAGCCCGATGAAGATCATTCCTGCGTTCAGGACACCGATTGTGACGACCCCGATGAACACGCCTACTGGGCGGCCACGACCGCCGGTGAAAGCGACCCCCCCGAGGATCACGGCGGTGAGCACATCGATCTCGAACTGGGCGCCGATCGTCGGCGTGCCGGAGCCCAGCCTGCTGGTGCCGAGGAGGGCTACGACGCCCATCGAGCCGCCCGCATAGGCGTACAACCAGAGCCGGTGACGGTCGACGCTCACCCCGGCGAGTTGGCTGGCCGCCGCGTTCCCCCCGATGGCGTAGCTGCGCATCCCTCCGACGGTTCGAGTCAGGAGCACGGCACCGATGACGAAGATGGCTACCGAGAGCACGACCGGCGTGGGTATGCCGAGTAGCCGCGAGCGGCCGAGTCGGACGAACTGATCCGGCAGGTCGGTCACGGAGCGCGCGTCGGTGGCGACCAGGGCGAGGCCCCGGTAGATCGCGCCGAGTGCCAGTGTGACGATGATCGAGGACATCCGGAGTAGCCGCACCAGGGTGCCGTTGACGAGGCCGAGCCCGAGCCCGACGACGATTCCGGTGACGATCGCTGCCGACGCGCTTCCGGTGCTCCGAGCTGCGCTGGCCGAGGCGACCGCGATGAGCGCGTACATGCCGCCGAGTGAGAGATCGACAGCGCCGGCGATCAGGAGCCGGGCGACGGCGATGGACGCGAGCAGGATGGAAGACGTGTTGACCATGATCGCGGTGAGGTTGGAGTAGGTCGCGAAGTCCCCGGTCCGCCACTGAAAGATGATCACAAGAGCGACAGCGAGAGTTGCCAGACCAGCGCGGTTCGTGCCACCGCCGATGTGGTGTCCCCGGTACAGCCGCGATGGACGCGCATGGTCGCGGGTTCGCGCTGCGTCCGGAACGGGGCTACTCATCGGTTGGCGAGGTTTGGTCTGTTCGTCGCATCGGCCAGCAGCCGCCTGAGTTCGTCTCCGATCCACGTGAGGGCAGAACGCGCCGTGGTTACGACGCCGGCGTAGCCCAGGAATCCGTGGAGCATCCCGTCGAACCGGCGAGCGATGACATGTACCTCCGCCTCGCGCAGTCGCCGCGCGTATTCCTCACCCTCGTCGCGCAGGATGTCGCACCCTGCGGTGACCACGATGGCACGGGGAAGGCCGGACAGGTCGGGAGCGAGCAGCGGCGATACGTAGGGCACGGTCGCGTCCGCATCCGGTCCGAGGTAGTGGTCCCAGTACCACATGAGCACATCTACGGTGAGCCCGTGGCCCTCGGCGAGCTCCCGGCGGGACACGGTATCGACATCGCGAGCGGTGGCCGGGTAGATGAGCAACTGCCCAGCCAGCGGGGGGCCTTCGCGATCACGTGCCATCAGGCAAGCGGCAGCTGCCATGTTCCCGCCCGAGCTGGCCCCCCCGACAACCACAGCTCCCGGCGGAGCGCCGAGGTGGACGGCGTGCTTGGCCGCCCAGCATGTGGCCGCGTAGACGTCATTGAGACCGTCCGGGTACCGATGTTCAGGCGCCAGCCGGTAGCCGACCGATATGACGACGCAATTGCCGGCGTTGGCTAGCGCACGAGCTTCGGGCGCGAACAGCTCTGGTGACCCGATGGTCCAGCCGCCGCCGTGGACGTGGACGAGGATGCCGTCCGGCTGGGCACCGGCCGGTGTGTACACGATTGCCCGGACCGACCCGTCGTCGGTTGGGATGGCCACATGCCGCACTGAGTCGACATCCTCGGGACGCGCGTCCAGTTCCCGGTGGCGTCTGACCTCGGTCTGCCTGGCAAACTCGACGGTCAGCTCGTCGGGTGCCTCCCACTGGGCAGTCAGCTCGAGCACTCGGGCTGAGTCGGGATGGAGCACCACGGTCAGTTGTCCCCGTCCGAGTCGTCAGCCGGCATGCCGTCCGCGTCGTAGTAGGACATGCGGTTTTGGTAGCTGATGTTGCCGAGCATGGTGAGGTAGGTGTCTTGTTTGGGGCTGTCGAAGAGGGTTTCTGGGTTGGTCATGTCGGCGAGGAATTGGTCGACGGTTTCGGCGGAATCGAGGACGATCGGGTTGAAGGTGACGACGCTGGGGATGGCGCGGCCGGCGAGCCAGTCTTCGGCGAATCGGCCGGGGATGACGCCGATGGTGGGGAGGGCGAAGGAGATGTCGATTTTCAGGGGTGAGGTGTCGTCGGCGACTTCTTCGAGTGCTTGTTGTTCTCCGCCGATGCCGACGAGGAGCCATCGTTCGTCGTGGTCGATGCCGGCTGCGCGGAGTGCGGCGAGTGCGCCGAGGACGTGGGCGTCTTCGCCGATGACGACGTTGACGTCGGGGTTGGATTGCAGCACGGTGTTCATGACTTCGAACCCGTACTCGGTGGTTTGGGGGGATCCGAGCTGGTCGACGGTGATGTTGATGTTGTCTCCGGCGGCGGCGACGACGTCGCGGACGGCTTGGTAGCGGGGTCTGATGCCTTCGCGGTCGTCGAGGTTGAACATCAGGATGCTGGCGGTGCCGTCGAGGTGGGTGTTGATGTAGTCGACCATGGCTTCGGCGGCGGCTTGGCCGCTTGCGTATTGGTCGGTGAGCATCTGAACGGTGCTGGGGCCGAAGGCGACGGTGAATACCGCTACTCCGGCTTCCATGGCTTCCAGGACTGCCGGGCGTTGTGATGGCGCGTCGAGCACGGGGATGAGGAGTGCTGCGACGCCGCGGGTGACGAAGCTGTGGATCTGGTCGACGTTTGTGGCGGGGTCGAAGTCGGCGCTGGCGGTCAGGTACTCGAGGCCGCGGGCTTCGGCTGCGGACTGCATGGCATCGCCCCACACGGAGAAGATCTCCGCGTCGCCGAGGTTCGCATACGCCACCCGGGCGGGAAGATCAGGCACCTCGCCGACCTCGTCCGACCGCACGAACCGCTCCGCCGGAAACTCGGCGCTGGCGCGATTGGTCAGCGCGTTTAGCACAAGGCTGCCCAGTTCCGCGTAGGCGTCACCGGACGTGAGCCCCGTTTCGTCCAAGAGCACGCCGTGTTGGATGCCGTCGATGAGCAGGGACACCGCTTTGCTGATGAACCGGGCGTTCGCCGCACGGAACTCGTTGTCCTCGATGCCTCGTTCGATGAACTCGTGGACACGGTCGGCCGCCGCCCGCGAATTGACCTCGTAGATCTCTCTGGTGACGGGCAGCAGCATCATGTCCTCGTAGCACGCCGCAGACATGCGCTTCATTGCGTGACCGAGTGCCGAGAGGTAGACAGCCACCCGTTCGCGTTGCGAGTGGATCAGTGCGACCTGTCTTTCGACCAAGCTGTCGGTCCTGTCGAAGAAGCGGCGAATGATCGTCGCTACCAGGCTCTCTTTGGTCGGGCTTAGTGCATAGAGAGTCGATTTCGAGCACTTAACCCGGGCGGCGAGGTCGTCCATCGTGAATGCGGTGAATCCGTGCGCCAGGATGAGACTCTCGACCTGGTCCAGCAGTTCTTCGCGCCTGGCCTCACTCGTACGCCGTACCCGGGGTAGCGGCTTGGATAGAGGGGGACGAGGACCACGCAACGTACTCATACTCGTACTACCGTACCGCATCTCGTTCAGTGCTCTGGCGGTGATCACCTGCGGGTTGACGACGTCCGCCGCGCGGAGCCCGTCGATTTGGCACTGCAACCATCCTCGGTGGCTGACCTGACCGGTAAGCCGATTTGCGGACTTGCCCGACATCGAGCTTGTGCGATCAGTCAAGATCCAGGGCTGCTTTGAGGCCTTGGTCGACGAGGCGCATGGCGGCAGGGCTGAGGGTGCCGGCACTCTTGACGACCTCGGACTCGTACATGTCCTCGATGTCGTCGCACATGATGCGTGCCGAGAACTGTTCTGTGTCGGGCAGATCCACCACCGATCGGATCGGAGGCTTAGGCGATGTCGTCAGCCGGACGACCAGTGCCGCACCGAGTGCCTGATTGCGCTGGTTGTTCGACACGACGAGATAGAGCTTCTTCACGCGGAGCCGAGCGAGCTGATTGATCGCCGGGTCGCGGAGCGGTAGCTCGGCAGCTGACGTGTTGCGAGATGCCTCGTCGAGAGGGCCGACCGCGTGCCGCCTGGTTCAGGCACGTTACGCAGGTCATGAAGTGCGCCATCAGGGACTCGAACCCCGAACCCGCTGATTAAGAGTCAGCTGCTCT
>CAZMXH010000279.1:0-5046 GCA_964570165.1 uncultured Actinomycetes bacterium | reverse complement strand
CCAACATCGTGGTGGGCGACGAGATCAACCGTGCCTCGCCCAAGACCCAGTCCGCCATGCTCGAGGCGATGGAGGAACGCCAGGTCACGGTGGACGGGTCGACCTACAAGCTCGATCCGCCGTTCATGGTCGTGGCCACGCAGAACCCGATCGAGATGGAAGGCACCTACCCGCTGCCGGAGGCACAGCGTGACCGGTTCATGGCCCGGCTGTCTGTCGGGTACCCGGCCGGAAGCGACGAGATCGCCATGATCGAGACCCACACGGGCGCTAACAAGCTCGACTCGTTGGAGCCGGTAGCCAACGCCGCGGAGGTCGCCAAGCTGGTCGAAGTCGTGCGCGCGATCCACGTGTCCCCAGCAGTCAAGGAGTACGTCGTCGCGCTTGCGGACGCGACCCGGCGCTCTCCGGACCTGCGACTCGGAGCGTCCCCGCGCGCGACGCTCCATCTCATCCGGGCGGCCAAGGCATGGGCGGCGCTGGCCGGCCGGGACTATGTGATCCCCGATGACATCCAGCACCTCGCGGTTCCCGTGCTGTCCCACCGGCTGCTGCCAACGGCCGAAGCGCAGATCGGCCAGCGAGACGCCGCGCACATCGTCGCCGACCTGCTCAACCGGATCGCGCAGCCCTCCGCCGGCTAGGGGTTCCAGCGGTGAGGCGGGCGCTGCGCGGGTTGACCCGGCGAGGACGTTTTTTCCTTCTCGGCGGCCTGCTTACGGGAGTGGCCGCCATCATCGCGGGCAGCGACGACACGCTGCGGGTCGCAGTACTGCTCCTGCTCCTGCCGCTGCTGAGCCTCATCGTGGCGTTGCGCAGCAGGGTCCGGCTGGCCGCGGCGCGCAGCATCGCGCCGCAGCGCATCGCCATCACCAAGCCCGCGGCGGTCCGGATCGTGCTGCAGAACCTGGTGCGAATCCCTACCGGCGTGCTGCTGGTCGAGGATTCCCTCCCGTACGCCCTCGGCAGCAGGCCGCGGTTCGTCCTCGACCATGTGTGGTCGAGGTTCCGGCGCGAGGTCACATACCGGGTACGGGCCGACGTCCGCGGCCGGTACGTCATCGGCCCGCTGACCGTCCGGCTCACCGACCCGTTCGGCCTGGTCGAGCTCCGGCGGGCGTTCACCGAGACGAGCACTCTGATCGTCACGCCGCCGATTCACGAGCTGCCTGCCGTCCGGCTGGCCGGCGAGTGGAGCGGCAGCGGGGAGAGCCGGCCACGGTCGATCGCGAGCGCCGGCGACGACGACGTGACGATACGCACCTACCGGCACGGCGACGACATGCGCCGGGTGCACTGGCGGGCCACCGCGCACCACGGCGAGCTGATGGTGCGCCGCGAGGAGCAGCCCTGGCAGAGCCGGGCAACCCTATTGCTCGACAACCGGGCCGCGGGACACGCCGGGCACGGCCACGACACGTCACTCGAGTGGGCCGTCACGGCGGTCGCGTCGATCGGCGTCCACCTGTCCTCCAGGGGCTACGCGATCCGGCTCGTCACCGACGACGGCGCCACGGTCAGCGGCGCCTGGCACGATCCCGGCACCGGCCCCGTGGACGCCGAGGCGCCGTTGCTGGACGCACTGGCCGTCGTCGACAGCAGCCGGTCGGCGTCCGTGGGCCGGTGGCCCGAGCTGCTCACCGGCGCAGACTCGGCCAGCGGCCTGCTCATCGCAGTGCTCGGCCGGCTGCGGCCGCAGGAGGCCGCGGTCGTGGCCGGCCTTCGGCACGCGGCCACCTCGGCGCTGGCGGTCGTCGTCGATGCCAACGCCTGGCGCACGCTGTCGGAGACGGCGCGCAACACCGAGCACGTCCAGCTGACCGAGACGGCGCAGTTGCTGCGGCGTGCCGGCTGGGGTGTGGTACAGGCGTCCCGGGGGGACCGCATCGCCGAGATCTGGGAGCGGCTGGGGGCCAGCCGCGTCGATCTGACCGGCCCGCCCCCTTCCCGGAACGGCGATCACGCAACCGCCGTACGGCACGCTGGGAGCACGCCATGACGGCGGCGAGCCGGCTGACCCTGCTAGGCGGTGTCGCCGCCACGCTCTCGCTGCTGCCGCTGGTGCCCATCACCGACGCGAGCGGCTGGTTGGTTCCTGCCGCATTCGGTGTGGGCCTGGTCGCGCTCACCGGCTGGTCGATTCGGCGCGCCACCACCGCCCACTGGCCGGTCCCGCTGGCACAGCTGGCGGTCCTCACGCTGTGGCTCGGGCTGCTCGTCGCCGCCGACGTCGCCTGGCTCGGTGTGATCCCGACATGGGCGTGGCTGGAGCGGCTGGGTCTCATGACCAGCGAGGGCTTCGCTGTGATCATGGAGTACGCGCCGCCGGTACCCGTCGAGCGACCGATGCTGTTCCTCCTCGTCGCCGGCGCTGGTCTGGTCGCGATCGCGGTCGAGCTTGCGGTCTTCGGTCTCCGCAACGTTCCCCTGGCTGGCCTCCCGCTCGCCGTGATGTATGCGATCGCCGCGGCCGTGGTGCGCGAGGGCTGGTCGTGGATATGGTTCGTGTTTCCGGCGGCGGGCTTCCTGGCGGTGCTCATCGCCGAGGGCAGGAGCCGCGTCACGGCATGGGGCATGTCGGCAGCGTCCTCCGCGCGGCGCGCCGGGCAGCCCGAGACCGATTCGCTGGCCCGCAACGGCCGGCGGGTCGGGACGGTCGCGCTCGCGGCCGCTGTCATCGTCCCCGCCGCGCTGCCGGCGCTCACCGCGGGCGGGATCGGCAGCGGCTTCGGCGGGGGCTCGGGAGGCGGTCACACCATCCGAACCGACAACCCGATCGTCGACCTCCAGCGGGACCTCACCCGGCCCGACAACGTCCCGGTCCTCCGGTACACCACGGACAGCGAGCAGCCCGAGTACATACGTACCGCCGCCCTGGACGTGTTCAACGGCGAGGAGTGGGCGACCTCCGACCGGACCGTCTCGGTGCTGAACACCGACGGGACACTGCCGCTGCCGCCCGGCGTGAGCACCGCGGCCAGCGAGCCTGACACTGCCAACTACCAGATCGAGGTCACCGACAACTTCAGCTCCACCTGGCTTCCGCTGGTGTATCCGGCGTACCGGATCGACATCGAAGGCAACTGGCAGTATTACGCCGGGACCCTCGACGTGGTCGCCGACGACGGCCAGGACATCCAGGGGATCGACTACGAGGTCGACAGCATCGTTCTGGAGCGGGACCCGGCCGACCTCAGGGACGCACCGCCGTCCGACGACCCGATCCAGTTCCGGCAGCAGTTCGACCTGCTGCTCGAGCTTCCGGCCGAGACACGGGAGATGCTCGAGCCGTTCGTCGAGGAGGCCGTGGGCGATCGAACGAACGCATATGAGCAGGCCGCTGCGCTACAACGGTGGTTCCGGACGGACGGCGGGTTCAGCTACAGCCTCGAGACCGCTGCCGGCACGTCGTCGTCGGCACTGCTCGACTTCCTCGAGGACAGGTCCGGGTACTGCGAGCAGTACGCCGCGACCATGGCGATCATGGCCCGCTACCTCGGCATCCCGGCACGTGTGGCGGTCGGTTTCACGCCCGGAGAGAGTCAGAGCGACGGCAGCTGGGTCGTCCGCGCGCACGACGCGCATGCGTGGCCGGAGCTGTACTTCAGCGGCGCCGGATGGATCAGGTTCGAGCCCACACCGGCCACCCGCACCGGGCTCCCGCCAGACTGGACCGTGCCGCCTCCGGAGGACGCGGATTCCGAGGACGAGGCCGAACTAGGGAACCTGGGTGCGCTGCCGGACGGCGAGCTGCCACCGGGCCTGCAGGACCAGTTCGGGGCGGATGCCGGCGCCGGTGCGATCGGGGACGACGAGCCGTCCCGGTGGCCGTTGATCCTCCTTGGCATGGGAGTGGCAGGTGTGGTGCTCGCATCCCCCTCGGCGGTCGCGTGGGCGCTTCGCAGCCGGCGGTGGCGACAGGCCGGCGATGACGCCGTCCTGCAGGCGGAGGCGGCGTGGGCCGACCTACGTGACGCGGTCCGCGATGCCGGCCTGCGCTGGGATCGCTCAGCGACACCGAGGGGGATCCTCCGGTATGTCACCGCCAAGGCGCAGCTCAGAAGCTACGGACAAGGACTGCTGAACCGGCTCGCCATGGCGACCGAGCAGGCTCGCTACGCTCCACGAGCTGAGAAGCATCCCGACCTGCGCAAGGACGCCGCTGAGATGCGCGCCACCCTGCTGGCGCCGCTGCCGTGGTGGCTCAGGCTCCGGGCCCGGCTGTGGCCGGTAGCGGTCTCCGACCTGATCGCGGCGACCGGCGACGCTCTCTCCGACGCTCTGGCCTGGTTCGACACCGCAGGTGAACGGCTACGCGTCCGGGTGGGACGCAACTAGCCTCGCTGCGCGCGCTGGACGTGTTCTGACGTCTCTAGCGGCCCCGGCCGCCGGGGCCTTCCTCGCGGCGGCGGCGCCAGCGCTCCTCGAGGCGCTCCATGAACTTGCGACGTTCCGCACCACGGGCCGCCGGCCCGCTCTTGCCCTTCGCCGGCGGGAACGTGCCGATGTCTCCCTCGGCGGGGACACGCCGCCACGAGGTGACGGCGAACCACGCGGAGGTAAGCATCACGACGAAGCCGGCCACGCCCAGCGGAATCAACTCGGTGACAGCCCCCGTCATCAGCATCACGATGCCGATCACGAACGCGATCAGCGAGAGTACGGCTCGTCTCTGATAGCGGCGCCGCAGATCGGCACCCCGCATTGCGCTGGCGAACTTGGGGTCTTCGGCCGACAGCGCCCGCTCCATCTGCTCGAGCAGCCGCTGCTCGTGGTCGGAGAGAGGCACTGGGTCCCTCCATAGTCGGTACTGGCGCCAAGCGCGTCGCCTACATCTCTCCTCCAGCATAGGCGGCGACTTCAGCGTACGAAAGTCAGCCGGGCCTCGGGTCGGCAGGACTTCTTATCCACTCCGAGAGCGGGCGCCGCCTTGACCTTGCGGGTGCGGCCCGACACGCTCGCGTATGGCGCCGCACCGCGCAAGGTCGGCGAGGTCGGTCAGCTGCAGCCGGAGGTGGAGCCGCAGCCCTCGCAGACGTAGCAGCT
>CAZMXH010000278.1:0-5053 GCA_964570165.1 uncultured Actinomycetes bacterium | reverse complement strand
GTCCCTCACCAGTGCTATGCGCCTGGTGAGGGACACACCCGGGTGGTTTACGTGATCAATCAGCGGAGGAGTAGTCGTAGAAGCCGCGGCCCGACTTCCGGCCGAGCTCGCCGGCCGCGACCATCCGCGTGAGGATCTCGGGCGGGAAGAACTTCGAGTCACCGGTCTCGCCGTAGATGTTCATCGTCGCGTGCTGCAGGATGTCGAGGCCGGTGAGGTCCGTCGTTGCCAGCGGGCCCATCGCATGGCCGAAGCCCAGCTTGCACGCGGTGTCGATGTCCTCGGCGGACGCGACACCCGCCTCGTAGAGCCGCACCGCTTCCATGGCGAGGGCGCAGATCAGCCGCGTCGTCACGAAGCCCGCGACGTCCCTGTTCACGACCACGCACGTCTTTCCGACGGATTCGGCGAACGAGCGCGCCGCAGCCAGCGCCTCGTCCGATGTTCGGCGGCCCCGCACCAGCTCGCACAGCGCCATCATCGGCACGGGCGAGAAGAAGTGCGTGCCGACGACCCACTCCGGGCGTTCCGTCGCGGCAGCGATGTCTGTGATCGGTATCGCGCTTGTGTTCGTCGCGAGCACCGCATCGTCCCGGCAGATCCGGTCCAGGTCCGCGAACAGCTCCCGCTTCACGTCAAGCCGTTCGAAGACCGCCTCGACCACGATCTCCGCGGTGGCCGCCGCGTCTAGGTCGGTCGTCGTCGTGATGCGCCCGAGCGCGGCGGCCCGATCGTCCTCCGACAGCCTGCCCTTGGCGACGAACCTGGCGGTGCTGTCCTCGATGGCAGCGGTCGCGCGCGTCAGCGCGTCGGACGTGATGTCTCGCAAGACCACGTCCCACCCGTTCGTAGCGGCAACCTGAGCGATGCCCGAGCCCATCAGCCCGGCCCCGATGACCGCGACCTGGTGCGGCATGTGCGTCCCCTCACTCGTCCGCCTCGACCTGTCTGCGGCGGAGCTTACCCGCGGCACGTCGTTGTCCGTACCGGCGGGCCGCCCGGCTACTCCGCCGGCGACGCGAATAGCTTCCTAATCGCTGTTGGAGCAGCAAATAGGAAGCTTTTCGCAGCACCACCAAAGCGGTCGGTTGACACACAGCAACCCTCTTTGGAAAACCACGCGTAAGTGATCAGCGGACGGGGCACACTTACACCATGCCCGGCACCGGAAGCGTCCTCTACGTCCTCGGCCCGTTGCTGCTCGCGGTCGTGCTGGGCGCGCTAGCGCTGACCGTCCATTGGCTGCTGCGGCGCCGCTCGGCGGTCGTCGGCGATGCCGCGCACCGCGGGTTCCTCGAGCCGATCGCCGTCGGACCGTGCCTCAGCAACCTCGAGCTGCTCGAGGACGCCCTGGTCAACGCCGGCATCCGGTTGACCGTCGCCGGCGGCTCCGACGGGTGCCGCCTCATGGTATGGCGCGATGACGTCGCGGCCGCCAGAAACCTCCTCCGGCACATCCGCCACAGCGGGTGACGGCTGCTCCACCGTCCCGGACCACTCGTCCCACAGCCACAGGCCCAGCGCGATGGCCGCTACGTAAGCCCAGCCGAGCAGCACGTCCACGGCGTAATGCTCCCCGCTGTACACCAGGGTCAGCCCCATCGCCACCGGGAACAGCGCGAGCGGCACCCGCAGCACCCGGCTGCGCGTGACCTGCCACAGCGCCACGCTGACCAGCAACGCGAACCCCGCATGAAGCGACGGCAGCGCGGCCACCTGGTTGACGTCGGCTCGAGCCTGGTCAAGCCAGACGTCCGCGAACCGCAGCCCGATCACCGACCACCCGTCACCGATGTTGCGGTGGACCTCACCGTCGATCACACCCGTCAGCGCCGCGTACCACGGTGGAGCCGCTGGCACGAGGATGTAGCTCAGCAGCCCGAGGTACGACAGCAGCAGCACCTGGCGGATGTATCCCCACCACAGCGGACGGGACACGATGTAGAACGCCGCCGCTAGCGCCCACGGCAGGACGAAGTGCGAGTAGTAGACGACGGACGCCACAACGTCCCACCAATGCAGCTGCCCAGGGGTGTAGAACTGCTCCTGCAGCCACAGGGTCGGCAGGTGCCCACCGAAAAGCGCGCGTTCGGCGTCCACCAGCTCGGTGACTCGCAGCGGCATCCCCAGCGTGTCAGCGATCCCGCGGGTGTGATCGTAGAGCAGCAGGGCGCCGAGCAGCGGCAACCAGTCGGCGATTGTCCGGACGTGCTCCCGCCACGAGCAGCCCAGCTTCGCGGCGACGATGCCGATAAGGATCCACCCGGTCTGGCCGATCCGGTCGGTCGGCAAGCCCACCCGGACCACGTAGACCGCGAGGACCACCAGGTACAGCGCCAGCGCGATCCGTCCGATCGGCCAGGTCCACGGCCTGGCGAGCACTGCGGACCACGGGCGGGATCGGTCGGCGTGGGCTCCGCGGGCTGAGGCCATTCTCAGACCTCGAAATGGTCGGGATCAGGCTCCCGCACCACGTCTGCCCCCAAGGCTCTCAGCTGCCCCACGAAGTCAGGGTAACCACGGTCGATGTGATGTACAGCCGACACCAGAGTTTCCCCGTCCGCACACCGGCCCGCGAGCACGAGCCCGGCGCCCGCCCGAATGTCGGTGGCAACGACGGGTGCGCCGGACAGCCGCTCCCGGCCGCGCACGACCGCGTGGTGTCCGTCGGTACGGACGTCCGCCCCGAGCCTGACCAGCTCGTTGACGAACATGAACCGCGCCTCGTAGACGTTCTCGGTAACCATCGCGGTGCCCTTCGCGACGGCGTTGAGGCCGACGACCATGGGTTGCAGGTCGGTGGGGAACCCGGGGTAGGGCAGCGTCACGACGTCGAACGCCCGCGGGCGATCCGCCATTGCGACCCGCACCCCGCGATCGACCTTCTCGATCATGGCGCCGGCGCCGGCCAGCTTGTCCAAGACGATCTCGAGATGATCGGCTCGCCCGCCGACGATCGTGATGTCGCCCCGGGTCATGGTCGCGGCGATTGCCCACGTACCGGTCACGATCCGGTCGGGCACCGTGGTGTGCTCGACCGGACTCAACCGGTCCACGCCCTCGATGTGCAGCGTGGAAGTCCCGATGCCGTCGATCTTCGCGCCCATCCCCGTCAGCAGGTGGCACAGATCGACGATCTCCGGCTCCCGGGCGACGTTGTCGATGATGCTCGTCCCCCGAGCCAGCACGGCCGCCATCGTGATGTTCTCTGTGGCCCCGACGCTGGGAAAGTCCAGCCAGATGTTGGCTCCCGTCAGTCCGTGCGGCGCCCGCGCCATCACGAAGCCGTGCTCGATGCGCACTGTGGCACCCAGCTTCTCCAGGCCGGCGACATGCATGTCCAGCCCGCGTGAGCCGATGGCGTCCCCGCCGGGCAACGCAACGTCCGCCGCACCGCACCGGGCCACCAGCGGACCGAGCACGCAGATCGAGGCACGCAGCTTGCGCACCAACTCATACGGTGCCGCGTGGCTGACCTCGTCCGGCACCTCGACCGTGACCGTCGTACCGTCCCGCCGCACGTCCGCACCCAGGCGGGCGAGCAACTCGGCCATGTAGCTGACGTCGGTGATCGCGGGCACCTGGTGCAGCACCGTGGTTCCAGGCGCCAGCAACGCCGCCGCCATCAGCTTCAGGACGCTGTTCTTGGCTCCGTCGACGCGTACCTCGCCGCGCAGCGGCGTCCCCCCGATGACTCGAAGTCGGTCCATCCGTCTATGCCACCAGATGCTCACCCGGGGGTGCCGCCTCTAGCCACGCCCGGAACGCCATCGAAGCGGACTCGGTCATCGAGACCTCGAACCGCTCGCCGTTCTCCTCCCACATGAAGATCATGTGCCCGGCAGGCAGTTCGTATGCCTCGTCCATGCCGGGTTCCCGCCGGTTGACCACCGCGAGCCCGTGGCGGTGGACTACACGGCGTGGGCGGTTTCCGAAGCTGAACGTACGGAACCATTCGAGCGCGTCGCCGCGGTACCGCGCGATCCCGAAGACCCAGCCGTCATTCCATGCCGCCTTGCCGATGCGCAGGCACAGGTCGAAGCCGCCGTCGCGCTGCAGGATCCGGCGCCGCAGGAACAGGCCGGTCAAGGCGAGTGCGAGGACTACCGCGAGGCCTACCACGATGACAGCGAGCACCTCCAGGACCGTCATCGTGTCTCCGCGCCCATCCCCTCGCCGCTATCGGGCCCCGGCGACTCGCAGGCGTACCTCCGCCCGGCGTCGCGCCTCTTCGGATTCCTGCTCCCCGACCCGCTGCAGCGCCGCCTCCGCACGCTGCACGTCGATCTCCTCGGCAAGCTCGGCGACCTCGGCGAGGATCGAAACGTTGTCATCGGCCACGGACAGGAACCCGCCGTGAACCGCCGCCGTCAGCAGTTCGCCGTCCGTCTTACGTACCGTCACCTGGCCGGTCACCAGCAGTCCGAGCACCGGCTCGTGCCCGGGAAGGATGCCGATGTCGCCTTCGGACGTGCGCGCGACGACCATCCGGGCCGTGCCCGACCACACTCTCCGGTCGGGCACCACAAGCTCAACGTTCAGTTCCCCTGCCAACTATTCAATGCTCCTCGTCCGTCACGGATAAGCCCGCGTGATCACTGGCAGGATACCGACCGCGGCTGTGGTGATCCACCATGACCCTGCCGTTGACGACCGGGCCGCCCCGTTGCGGCCACCTCTCCTGCAAATAGCTTCCTTGTTGCCGCCACAGGAGCAACTTGGAAGCTATTTGCAGAACAGCATGCCGGCTGTCGGCCACATCAGCTCGAGGCAAGCTTGGCGGCCTTCTTCTCGGCGTCCTCGATGTTGCCGACCATGTAGAACGCCTGCTCCGGCAGGTGGTCGTACTCTCCCTGGCAGAGCGCGTCGAACGAGTCGAGGGTCTCGGACAGCGGGACGAACACCCCCGGCTGGCCGGTGTACTGCTCTGCGGCGAACATGTACTGGCTGAGGAACCGCTGGATGCGCCGGGCCCGGTTAACGGTGATCTTGTCCTCTTCGGACAGCTCATCGATACCGAGGATGGCGATGATGTCCTGGAGTTCCTTGTACT
>CAZMXH010000277.1:0-5061 GCA_964570165.1 uncultured Actinomycetes bacterium | reverse complement strand
GGGTGACCCACAACCTCCGCTACACCGCACGACACCGCCGGGTGCGGGAGCTGCTCCTGACCGGTGCCCGCGGCCGGCTCCACGGTGGCTCGCGCCGCCGTGCCGTCGGCCGCGCGGACCGGCGGCAGCCGCGGCTCGCGGCCCGCGGGGAAGCCGGGCCGGAGATCTCGCGATGCCGACTCGCCGATCAGCGCACGCCGTTCAGCGGCATAGGCCGGCGAGAGCAGTTCGTCCAGCGGCGTCTCGCCGGCGTCGCCGTACCACGCCTCCCTGTCCGCGAACGCGAGCTTCATCGCTTCGGCGATGAGGTGGATGCCGTCCGGGTCGCCGGGGTCGAGCGCAGCGTCGTCGTACGCCTCGAGCAGCCGGAGCGTCTGCAGCAGCACCGGTCCCTGCCCCCAGGCAGCGGTCTTGGCCACCGTCACGCCGCGGAAGTCCGCTGTGACGGGATCCTCGTAGCCCGCGGCGAAGCCGGCGAGATCCTGAGCGGTCAGCACGCCGGCGTGGTCGCCTCCGCTGGCGTCCCGGTGCGGCTTCCGCGCGAACGACTCGATCGTCTCGGCGACGAAGCCCTCCCGCCAGGCCCGGCGGGCGGCCTCACACTGCGCCTCGCGTCCGGTGCCCGCTGCCTCACCCTCGGCGACGAGGCGCTCCAGAGTCGTCGCGTACTCCCGGTTGGTGAACAACGAGCCCGGGGCCGGCTCGGCGCCTCCCGGTAGCCACTGCCGCGCCGACGTCGGCCAGTGCTGCTCGAACAGCGGGCGGACGTTCGCGATCGTCGCCGACATCCGGGGAACGACCGGGTGCCCGTGCCGGGCGTACCCGATCGCGAACGACATGACGTCGCGCAGCGACCACGTGCCGTGATCGCGCAGCAAGAGCAGCCAGGCGTCGACGGCCCCCGGCACCGCGGCGGCCAGCAGACCGGTACCCGGGACAGCACTCAGGCCCAGGCCGCGGAAGTGCTCGATCGTCGCACCCGCCGGCGCCGGCCCCTGCCCTGCGAGAACCACCGGCCGGGGGTCGTCGCCGCGGGCGAACACCGCGGGCACCTCGCCCCCAGGACCGTTCAGGTGCGGTTCCACCACGTGGAGGACGAAGCCAGCCGCTACCGCGGCGTCGAAGGCGTTCCCGTCCCGCTCGAGCACCGCCATCGCGCACTGGGAGGCGAGCCAGTGCGTCGAGGACACCATTCCGAACGTGCCGCGAAGGGTCGGACGGGTGGTGAACGCCATGGCGCGCAGCGTAGCCGGAGGGCCTAATGTGGCGAGTATGCGGATGACCAAGTACGAGCATGCCTGCGTCCTTGTCGAGTCGGAGGACGCGCGGATCCTGATCGACCCGGGGAAGTTCTCGCACGGCTTCGAAGACCTGACCGACCTGACCGCCATCCTCGTCACGCACCAGCACGCGGACCACATCGACATGGACCGGATCGGCCCGCTCGTGCGCAACAACCCGCAGGCCCGCTGTTACGCCGACGAGGCCACCGCCGGGCTCCTCCGCGAGCGTGGCATCGACGCGACCGTCGCCCGCGACGGGGACCGGTTCGACGTGGGGACCACGGTCACGGTGCACGGGGTGAACCACGCCGTGATCCACCCCGACATCCCGGTCATCCCCAACGTCGGGTACCTGGTCGGGGGACGGTACTTCCACCCGGGCGACGCCTTCACCGTGCCCGATGAACCCGTCGATGTGCTCGGTGTACCTGCAGGAGCGCCCTGGCTGAAGATCTCAGAGGCGGTCGATTACCTGCGTGCCGTGGCTCCGCGGGTGGCGGTTCCGATCCACGAGGCGGGCCTCGCCAGGCCGGAGATGCATTACGGACACCTCGAGCGGCTCGCGCTCAGCGGGACGACCGTCACTGTCATCCCGCCCGGCGATACCGTCGAGATCTGACGCGTGCCCGTCGCTCGCTACTGGCGGCCGAACATCTGCGTCCAGTACAGCCCGCGCGAGGAGTCCGCCACCCCGACGCCCGTCGCGACGGACTCGCAACTCAGGATGTTCGCGCGGTGCCCGGGGCTGTCCATCCAGGCGGCGACGACGGCCTCCGCCGACCGGTAGCCCATCGCGATGTTCTCACCCGACCACCATCTGTAGCCGGCGTCCGCTGCGCGATCCCCGGGACCCTCGCCGTCGGGGGTCGTGTGATCGAAGTAGTCTCGCTCGGCCATGTCCTCGCTGTGGCCTCGCGCAGCCTCCTCCAGCCGCTCGTCGACGCGCAACTCGGAGCACCCGTTGGCCGTCCGCTCGTCATTGACGAGGTCGACGACCTCAGCCTCTAGCTGCCGCAACCCGGAGGCGTCGCCCGGCGTGTCCGGCGGCGGCTCGGGCGACGTGGTCGCGGGGGCAGTCGGTTCGGCGGTGTCGGTGGGCGACGGCGTCTCGGTCGGCTCGGCCGACGGAGTGTCGGTCGGCTCGGGCGACGGCGTCGCTTCCGGTACGAACGTGGCCTCTGCCGACGGCATGGAGCGCGGCTCCGTGGCGGGCGCCGACATCGTCGGCGGCGATGTCTCCCACGGCCAGGACACGCTCGTGCGCTCGGCGACAGCGGTGTCCGCTGCGCTGTCGTCGCATCCGGCCAGGCCTAGGCAGGCCAGCACCGCGATCACGGCGCCGGCCGCTAGGCGCGGCGGGCCATTAGGTCGCGGCCGGACTGCAGGGGCTCCCGGCCGCGGTGGCACCGTACGATCCCCCCGGACGAAGATCACCCGATCAGCACGATCAGCGCCCAGACCCCGATCAGCACAACGATGATCGCCAGAAGCGGAGCCAGCCGCTTGGCCACTGACGCACCGGCGACGTTGAACACGTTGATCGCATCTGGTGTCGGGCGAGGGGCCGGCTCCGCGGGGGCCCCCGCTGGTTGCTCCTCGGCGGCCTGCTCGGCGCCGCGTGCCGGCGCCTCCCCTGCCGTGGCCGCACCCGCGCCGGCCTGCCCGAGTTGCGTGGCGACGCATTCGGAGAACTGGCCGAGCAACTTCTTGCCCACGTCGTCCATCACGCCCCGGCCGAACTGGGCGGGACGTCCGGTGATGGCGAGGTCCGTCACCACCTTCACCCGGGTCTCAGCCTCGCTCTCGCGCAACTGCGCCGTGACGGTCGCAGCCGCCGTGCCGGCGCCGCGCGTCTCCTTGCCCTTGGCTTCGACCACAACCTTGTGGGCCTCGGCGTCCTTCTCGAGGAAGGACGCCGAACCCGCATAGGACACCGTCACCGGGCCGACCTTCACCTTGACTCGCCCGGTGAACGTGTCACCGTCCACCGAGTCGATCGTGGCGCCCGGCATGCACGGAGCCATCCGTTCGACGTCCAGCAGGACGTCCCACGCCTGATCGATCGGCACCGGGACGGTGAACTCGTGCTCAAGCTGCATGGCGATCAGACTATCGCTGCGGTCACGGCACGCCTTGTCAGCACCTGGGCGAGGTGCGTGCGGAACTCCGCGGAGGCATGGACGTCGCTGCTCGGCGAGATGCCGTCCGCCGCGTTCTCCGCAGCGGCGGCGACCGCCTCGCTCGACGGCTCCACACCGATGAGCGCGGACTCCACGGCCGACGCGCGCACCGGGGTCGGGCCCACATTCACCAGGCCGACCCGCGCGCTCCCGATTGCGCCGTTGGCCCGCTGCACCACCGCGACCGCGCCCACAACCGCCCAGGCCTGCGCCACCCGGTTGAACTTCTCGTAGTGGTACCCCCAGCCACTTCCCAGCTTGGGGACGCGCACCTCGACCAGAACCTCGTCGGGCGCCAGCGCAGTGCTCAGGTAGTCCACGAAGAAGTCCGCCGCCGCGATCTCCCGCCGCCCGGCTGGGCCCTGCGCGACCAGCGTCGCGTCGAGGGCCAGCATCAGCGCCGGGAGGTCGGATGCCGGATCACCGTGCGCCAGTGAGCCGCCTATCGTGCCACGATGCCGGACCTGTGGGTCGCCGACCATCGCGGTCACGTCGGACACGACTCGGCAGTGCTCGCGCAGCAGCCGGTCGTGGACGACTTGGTCGTGGGTGGTCCCAGCCCCGATCGCGAGGTGCTCCCCGGCATCGGAGACGCCCCTTATCGAGTCCACCCGCCCCACGTCGACGAGCACCTCGGGGAGCGCTAGCCGCAGCTTCATCAGCGGAAGCAGGCTGTGCCCTCCCGCCAGCACCTTCGCGTCCTCACCGTGCTGCTGCAGCGCAGCGACCGCCTCCTCGACCGTGCCGGCGCGGACATAGTCGAACGCGGCCGGGATCATGCCGCACCTCCCTTGCGAGCTTCCTGGATCGCATTCCATACGTGCTGCGGTGATGTGGGCATCTGGACGTCCTGCACCCCCAGCGGCCGCAGCGCGTCAACCACCGCGTTGACGACCGCAGGGGTCGAGGCGATGGTGCCGGCCTCGCCTACGCCCTTGACGCCGAGCGGGTTGCTCGTCGCGGGTGTTTCGGTGCGGTCGGTCACGAAGGTTGGCAGGTCGGCTGCGGCAGGCACGTGGTAGTCGACGAGCGAGCCGGTCACGAGGTTGCCGTCGTCGTCGTACACCGCCTCCTCGAACAGCGCCTGCGCCACGCCCTGGGCGATGCCGCCGTGTACCTGCCCCTCGACGATCTGCGGGTTGACGACCTTCCCGACGTCGTCGACGGCGACGTACCGGCGGATGTTCACCCGGCCCGTCTCGGTGTCGACCTCGGTCGCGCACAGGTGGGTCCCGTGAGGGAACGAGAAGTTGGACGGGTCGATGGTCGCTTCGGCGTCCAGCCCAGGCTCGGTGCCCTCCGGGTAGTTGTGCGCCGCGAAGGCCGCCAGGGCCAGTTCTTGGATCGTCGTCGACGTGTCCGGCGAGCCGCGCACGGTGAACTTGCCATTGTCGAACTCGATGTCATCGACGTTGGCCTCCAGCAGGTGGGCGGCCAGCCGCTTGGCCTTCTCGACGACCTTCTCGCAGGCGGAGTGCACGGCGTACCCGCCGATCACGAGGGACCGAGAACCGTAGGTGTCCATCCCCTTGTGCGAGATGGCGGTGTCCCCGTGCAGCACCTCGACGTCGTCGTAGTCGACGCCCAGCGCATCGGCC
>CAZMXH010000276.1:2224-5075 GCA_964570165.1 uncultured Actinomycetes bacterium | reverse complement strand
GTCGGGCGATCACGCTCGGACCCAGCCTGGTTTCGCCCCTCGCGCAAGCCTTGACCGCCTCGATCAGTGCATGGGGCTCGGTGGTTTTGAGCAGGAACCCGGAGGCGCCGGCACGGAGCGCCTCGAGCACATAGTCGTCGAGGTCGAACATGGTCAGGATCAGCACCCGGACCGATGGCGCTTCGCGGCCGAGCCGCTCTGTTGCGGTGATTCCATCACCACCGGGCATCTCCACGTCCATGAGTACGACGTCCGGCCGCTGCTCAAGGGCCAGCTTCACGCCCGCAGGCCCGTCTGCGGCCTCGCCAACGACGTCGACCTCCTCGTCGCTGCCGAGCACCGTCACCAGCCCGGCTCGCAGCAGCTGGTTGTCGTCGACCACAACGACCCGCACCGTCACGGCGTCACCGCGTCGACGTGTACCGGCAGGACCGCCTCGACGCTGAAGCCGGTGCCCCTGGGACCCCTCCCGATCTCGAGCGTGCCGCCCGCGTACCCGACCCGCTCGGCCAGTCCGATGAGACCGTATCCGCGGCCACCGGTCTTGTCGGCGCCCGGACCGTCGTCGACGACCCTTACCACCGTGCGTGTGGCATCGCAGGTGATCTCCACGTGCGCCGTTGCTCCCGGCGCATGCCGGACGACGTTGGTCAGGGATTCCTGGACGACGCGGTACACGATGACGGACGTTTCGGCCGGCGGCTCTCCCGCCACAGTCAGCTCGACCGTGGTTCCGGCCGCAGAGATCCTTTCCACGAGGGCCCGAAGGTCCTCAAGCGACCGCTGCGGGCGAACCTGGGGCTCGAGGCGGTTGAGCTCGGCCAGGGCCGTCTCCGTGGTCGCGTCGATCACGGCGATCGCGCGGCGTACCGTCTCTGGATCGTGCGGCCAGGAGACCTGGGCTGCGCCGGTCTGGAGAGCGATCACCCCGACCGCGTGGGACACGACGTCGTGGATCTCACGGGCGAACGCGGTCCGCTCAGCTTGGACTGCCGACTGGGCGGCGGAGCGCAACTCCTTCTCGCGCGCTGCGGCGATCTCGTGCGCCGCGACTGCACGCCTGCGTCCGTGTCTGACCGCGAGCCCGGCCAGGACAGCAATTGCCAAGACGACCAGCATGATGGCTGCGTTGGCGCGGTCGGCGAACCACACGCTCGCCCCGATGGCGAGGACGAGGAAAGTGCCGGCCGCCACCGTGGCGCGCGTCGGTTTTGGTTGAGCCGCGATGGTCCACACCAGGACGCCGACCGTCCCTACGGTCCAGAAGCCGCTGACGACAGGCGTTGCCAAGACGGCCCCCAGCGCGTACAGCAGGCCGCAGGCCGCTGCCGCCATTGACAGGGCCACCGTACGGCCCACCACCGTCGCGCCGGCGAGTGCCGAGAGGGCCACCGACCACCACGACCAGGCGCCCGGTCCTTCGGTGGCCGAGTGCGCCGCGCTCTCCACCGCCGCCAGCGCCATCATGGCCGTCCCGAGGAGCAGGTCACGTCGAGGGGCGCTGCCGATGCGTTCCTCGAACCCGGTCCGGACTTGTGGCGGGGACTCGTCCGGCTGACGCAGCAGCCCCAGATGACGGCGAAGCTCGCTCGTCGCTCGCTGGCACTCTTCGTGGATCCGCTGCAGCGACACGCTGAGATCATGGTCGGCAACGGTTGTCGCTTCGCCGTGGATCCGGGTCAAGCCCTCCCGCAGCGACGAGACGATGTCCTGGGCCAGGCGTCGCCGCTCGTCCTGGACGGCAGCCAGGGCCACCGCGTCGGCGGCGGTGCCCACGAGCTCCGCGGCCCGGTCGCGCTCGGTGCGCGCGAGGCGCCAGGCGCGCAGCGCGATGCGCACCACGTGCGCAAACACCGCCAGCAAGACGGAGTAGAACAGCAGCTCCGGAAGGCCTTGCGACTGCGTGACGGTCAGCGCGCCGGCCACCAGCACAGCGCCCAGCACGATGACGGCATGGAATGCCGCCAGCCGCCACATGGGACCAGCGTAGGGAGCGCTCGTTCGTCAGTCATCCGTCTCAAGGACTACCCGCGGTAATCCTTCCGGCGCTTTGAGACGGCGGCCTGCGGCGGACGCCTCCGCCGGGCAACGGCTCCTAATCTCGACGCACCGCCGCCCCGCTCGAGGGCGCAGCACCGAGGAGCTTTCCATGCAGAAACACCACTGGCCGGCCGTCGTACTCGCCGGCATCAACATCGTCCTACTGATCATCGACCGGGTCATAGCGGTCATCACCGGAGAGGCCACCTTTATCACCGACGACGACCGGGGCAGCACGCTCAGCACCCTCACGATGAGTGCGCTGCTCGCGGTCACCTTCCTGACGCTCGGCTGGGTCGTGCACCGCGAAGCGGCCCGGTTCGCGACCACGCGCCGTGCGGCCCGCGTGGCCCGGCCAATACTGACCTACGGCCTGTTCTTCCTGGGCATCGGCTTTCTCGCCACCCCGCTCCGGCCTTTCCTTGGCAACGAGGAGTCCCTAGCCGGGCAGATTTCCGACATGGCGGCACTGCTGGCGCTCACGGCCGTGTTCCTGTCCGGCCTGGTCCTGGGGCTCGCCGTGATCGGCCGCAACCCCCTCGGCATCGGAGGCCGCGTCCTGTCGGCGCTCGGACCGGCGATAGTAGTGACGGGACTCATCGCCGTGGTCGCCCCCGACTTGGCCAGCCCGGTCTACTGCACGATGGTCGTGCTCGCCGGTACAGCCCTAATCGGGGTCCGCGCGACGCCAATCGCTCAACCGGAACGCCGCGCGGCAATCTCCACTTCGACCTCCACGGTCTGAACCGCCTCCTGCCCTGGCCACGTTCCGCGAGGCCGCCGAGCACAAGAGGCTCGGCGGCCGCGGGGT
>CAZMXH010000276.1:0-2124 GCA_964570165.1 uncultured Actinomycetes bacterium | reverse complement strand
GGATGGCATCTGATCCATGCCCCTACGCCGGCCAATGGGCCTGACAGCGTTGTCGAGGTCGAGTCGCCCGACGGGACACGAGCGACGCTCTTGCTCGAGGTGAAACGGTTAGTTGAGAACCGCGACGTTGCCTCAATCCGAAATCAGCTGCAGAGCTACGTCAGCGCGTCGCCGGGGAGCGTTGGCCTCGTGGTGGCGCGATACCTCTCTCCGCCAGTCCGTGAACGGCTGGCGGACGCTGGCCTCTCCTACCTCGATGCCACAGGCAACGTTCGTGTGAGTATGGTCAAGCCGGGACTGTTCTTGTCGGATCGCGGTGCTGACAGGGACCCGTGGCGAGGTCCTGGAAGACCTCGTGGAACGTTGAAGGGTGCGCCCGCTGCGAGTGTGGTCCGCGTGCTTCTCGACTTCGAAGATTCGTGGCGTGCCACAGAGCTGATTGCCACTGCGCGGGTCTCCACAGGAGCTGCCTACCGGGTCATCCAGTTTCTCGAGGAGGAGGAACTGATCAGCAGGAAAGGCTCGGAGATTCAGGTCGTTGACTGGCAGCGGCTGCTGCGGCGCTGGAGCCGCGACTACGAGTTCATCCGGAGCAATCTCACTACTCGCTGGATCGCTCCCCGAGGCTTAGACCGGATGTTGGAACGTGCCGCCTCCAGACCTGCTATCGAGTACGCCGTCACGGGAACCTTGGCGGCCGCCGAATGGGCACCCTACGCCCCAGCGCGGTCAGCGATGATCTACGCATCGGACCCCTCAGAAGCAGCCAACGCTTGGGATCTGCGTCCGGCGGACGCCGGAGCAAACGTCATTCTGGCCGAACCCGACAACGATGTCCCTTTCACTCGGACCTGGACAGCGACCAAGGGGCGGTACAAGATCGCCGCACCAGCCCAAGTAGCGGTTGACTTGTTGTCCGGTCCCGGCCGGAGCCCTTCTGAGGCAGAGGAACTGATCGGATGGATGGCGCGGAATGAACACTCCTGGCGACGGCAACGCTGACCTTCTCGTCCAGGCACGCACGGCATTGCTGGACGCCCTGTTCGCCCTGGACGAGCACCGCGACGCCGTCATCGTAATCGGCGCACAAGCCATCTACCTTCGCACTTCGTCAGCACCTGTCGCTCTCGCTGAGGCGACCAAAGACAGCGACCTAGCCGTCGATCCTCGCGAACTCGCCGATGAACCGCTCCTCGAAGAGGCAATGAGACGCGCAGGTTTCATTCTCGACCCTGTAAGCGCACAGCCTGGCGCATGGATCAACCCAGCTGGAGTCCCAGTCGACCTCATGGTTCCCGAGGCACTTGCTGGCCCCGGCAACAAGCAGACCCGCGGCGCGCGCATCCCACCCCATAATAGAAGGGCGGCACGACGCGCGCGTGGCCTTGAAGCCGCGCTCGTCGACAACTCCTCCATGGACGTGACCGCCCTCGATCCGGACGATGACCGCCGCTATACCGTAAAGGTCGCAGGACCAGCGGCTTTGGTCACGTCAGCGCGTCAAGGCGATCGATCCGCGGATCCAGCGGGTTGCTTTGAGGAAGCTGGCCATGCTAGACGCTGCTGAAGTTCTGGAGGACCTCCGAGTCCCTCCGGGTAACCGGTTGGAGACGTTGAAGGGCGATAGAGCCGGGCAGCACAGCATAAGGATCAACCAGCAGTGGCGGATCTGCTTCGTCTGGACCACGGCTGGCCCAGGGGATGTGGAGATCGTGGACTACCACTAGGAGGTGGCGCATGGCGACGATCCCACCGATTCACCCGGGAGAGGTGCTCCTGGGCGAGTTCGTGGAGCCGTTGGGGGTGACGCAGCACCGTCTCGCGGTGTCCATCGGAGTGCCTCCGCGTCGGATCAACGAGATCGTTCATGGCAAGCGGCGCATCACCGCTGACACGGCTCTGCGGCTTGCGCGCTACTTCGGGACTACGGACCGCTTCTGGCTCAACCTCCAGACCCGATACGACCTGGAGGTTGAGAAGGACCATCTCGGTGACAAGCTCAATGTGATCCGCCCTCTGCGATCCGCCTGACCGATCCCGCGTGCTCCGGTATGACCGGCATCGCTTGGACGCCGGCGACGTAGGCGGTGAGGAAGTGCACGCCGTGCCGGTCGAGGTTGCCGC
>CAZMXH010000275.1:0-5077 GCA_964570165.1 uncultured Actinomycetes bacterium | reverse complement strand
CGGGAGACGCCGTACATCGAGCGCAACATCGAGGCGACCCGCCAAGCGTTCGCGCTGGACCGCGTGACGACCACTCCGTTCCCCTATGAGCAGGGGTTCACCCGAGAGGTGGCTGACGCGAACGACGCCACCGTTGGCTTGGTCCGCGATCCGCGCACCCGGCCCTGCGAAGCCCGCTTCCAGGTGAACGCCGATGACCGGGTAGACCGCCTCGCCCGTAGCGATGATCTGCTCGGCGGTTCTGCGGGCCTGGTCGATGGGGATCGCGAACCCCAGGCCGATGCTGCCCCCGCTCCCGCCGAACCCCAGCGTCGCGATCGCCGTATTCACTCCCACCACACGCCCGCTCGCGTCGACCAGCGGCCCTCCCGAGTTGCCTGGGTTGATCGCCGCGTCGGTCTGCAGCGCGCTGATGTACGACCTGCCGCCGCGGCCGTCGGCGGTCACGGGCCGGTCCAGGGCGGAGATTATCCCGCTGGTCACCGTGCCATCCAGGCCGAGAGGGCTGCCGATCGCAAGCACTGAATCGCCCACGGCGACCGTCGCCGGGTCGCCAAGCACTACCGGCGACAGGTCCTCGCGGTCCACGTGGAGCACCGCGAGGTCGTAGCTCGGACTGGTGCCGACGATCTCGGCGGTCTCCGTGCCACCGCCGGCGAACGTCAGCTCGACTGTCTCACGGTCACCCACGACGTGGTTGTTCGTCAGGATGTAGCCGTCCTCGGAGATCACGAACCCGGAGGCCGTACCGTCTCCCGCATCCACCGACACCACGCTGTCAAGCACGGTGGCGGCCACGCCCGCGATCGAATCGTGAGGGCGGTCGCTGACGGTGGTGGGGTCGGCCCCGAGGATCGTGGTGACGTTAGCCCGCGGCCGGCTCCCGTCGCCGTCCTCCGACAGCACCGATGCGGTCACCGCGCCGATCGAGCCGGACAGCACCGCTATCGCCGCGGCGCCAGCGATCAGCGTCTCCGTAGGCAACCGTCCTTCGGGACGTGAGGGCTGCGGCGAATGGGCCCAGGGATCCGTGTCGGCCGGCGGCCCTGTCGTCGAGGCTCGCTCGGTGCGGCTGGGTACGGACGGTCCCGTCCAGGAGGCCGGGCGGGACCAGCCGGCACCATGATGGATCTGGTCGGGACGCACCGTGCCGAATCCTCCCCTCGACGGTTCAGGAGACTCCGCCACGAGCTCACCCGCCGAACGGGTTCAGCCAGGACGCCAGCCGCTTCGCACCCCGGGCGATCCGGTCCAGCACACCGTCGTGCCGCACGGCCGGATCCGGTGGCAGCGCGGCCAGCGCGCTCTCCACGTCCGCGACGGGCCCGTCGGTCACCACCGTGACCACCCGATCGCCTCCGGTCACCCAGGTGAACTGGCTCGGCGGACCCGGTCGGGCGTAGACCACACCACCCGCGAGCTGCCGCGCCTCGAACCCGTCAAGGGCGCCCGAGTCCAAGTACCCCGGCTGCTCGAACACCGACAGCGTGACGACCCCGTCGGAATAGCCGAGGTGAATCGCATCTCCGTGCCGGGACGCGTGGTAGAGCACCAACGTGCCGTCGAGGGTGCCGGGGCAGCGCCAGCCCTCGGAGCGCAGCCGCTCCAGGTCCGCGTGAGACAGCTGCGCGCCGCCGGCCGAGCGGAGATCCCCCACGTTCAGCGCACGAGAGGCAATCCGGGGCGCGCGAAGCGCCGACGGCTCAGCGATGTCAATCTCGACGAAGGCACTTGCGGAGACTTCCCGGCCGCGCTCGTCGTACACCTCGCGACGAAGCGGCAGCGAGTGCTCCGCGTCGAGCCACACCCGCGCGGCCACCGAGCCGTCGTTTCGGCGTGCCTCGACCACCGCCGTTGTCCTACCGGCGACTTCGGCGCGGCCCACCACCGCGACGTCGTATGCGTCGACGAGCAGGCCGACCGGGCCGCCGGTGCCTGCCAGCCAGGTGGCGTCGCCGCTGCTTGCGGGCCATGACAGCCGTCCGACCTCCCGCCCGTCCACCACGGTCGGCCCGCCGGCAGAGTGGCTGACCTCTACGACGGCGCTGGTCGATGCCGAGTGGTCCAGCGCGGACCACGCGCTGATGTACTGCGTGCCGGTGTAGGAGACCCGCTGGGGCGCCATGATCGCCTGGTGCAGCAGCCGGACGGCCCGGTCGTCGTCGGGCTGCGGCTCGGGGCTCCGCGAACCGGTGGGCCAGGGCAGCGCGCTCCGCTCACCCTCGTAACCCTCGCCTGCCCAGGCAGGGATCACCAGGACCCCGATGGCGAGCGCGCCCGCCACGAGGACCACGAGGGCGGGCGGAACGGAGAGCTGGCGCGCGGTCACGGCGCGCCGCCTCCCGCGGGGCCGTTCGGGAGCAGTCCGGTCGCCGGGTCGGAGAATGGCAGCGATCCGGTGGACCGAGCGTGCTCCACCGCGAACTCGCGGATGGGCGGCACGACCGGGTCCGCCTCCTCCGCGGTGCCGAGTGACGCGAGCGCGGCGGCGATCACGCCAAGCGACACCGACCCGGCTACGGTGCCTCGAACGACCGCGCGCCTGCGCGAGCGTCCCTGCGTCGGCCATCGCGGAAAGCTGCCCTCGGCCGAGTGAAAGCCGGAAGCGCTCTCCGGGGCCGGGAAGGGACGCCGTCGCGGCGGTAGCGGGCCCTCCGGCGCCGACATCTCGCGCAGCCGCTCCATGAGTTCCCGGGACGGCACGACGTCCGGGAGTTGCCGAAGCGTGGAGGCCGTCCGGCGTTCGGCGTCGACGGCCGCCTGGCACTGCGGGCAGCGCGCGAGATGGGCCAGGGCCGCGTCTCGGTCGTCGTGGTCGAGTTGACCGTCGACCAGGGCAGTCACGCGCTCACCGAGGTGCTTCACTCAGGCCTCCTCTCTCAGCTCTGCGGTGTCGCCCGCCGAACTCGCCGCCCGGGGGGCGCGGTGGTCGAGCGCGGCACGTAGCTGGGTGCGGCCGCGATGAATGCGGCTGCGGACGGTGCCGAGCTTGATGCCGAGCGTGGCTGCGATCTCTTCGTACGACAGGCCCTCGATGTCGCAGAGCACCACGGCGGCCCGGAAGTCCGGCGGCAGCGAGTCGAGTGCCGCCTGCACGTCCGCGTCGAGCATCTGGTCGGTCAGTACCCGGTCCGGAGCCTGCTCCCGACCGGACAGCCGCTCCGCGGCGTCGTCGGCAAGGGCGTCAAACCTGATCCGCTGTTTGCGACGGACGGAGTCAAGGAACAGGTTGGTGGTGATGCGGTGCAACCACCCCTCGAAGGTTCCCGGAGAGTACGACGACAGCGAGCGGAAGACCCTGATGAACACATCCTGGGTGAGGTCCTCGGCATCGTGCGGGTTCCCCGTGAGCCGATAGGCCAGCCGGTAGACCCGCGCCGAATGCTCCCGTACGACCTCGTCCCAGGTGGGCGGAGTCCAGTCGGCAGGGGCGGGCAGCGACCGTGGCCCGGACGCCGCGCCGTCGTCGCGGCCGCGGTCCTCGTCGGCTCCCACCTGGACACCTCCCCTGCCTGGTGCCGGCCCGGCGGTCACGAGCCTTGTTGCCATCGTGACTCATGTCCCCTTTCGTGACCAACAACATTCGCGACCGCGGCTGTTCCCGGTTCACCAGGCGAGCTGCGAGTCCAGGCGCGCTGCTGCGCGACTCCGGCTGCCTGTGGAGGCAACGCGCCGTCGCTGGGCGAAGGTTCCGTCCGGGTCTAAGCTTCCTGGAACACGCCTGCGTCCACGTCGTTCCGAGGAGGCTGCCATTCCCGCCGCGATCAGCCCCGAGTCGTGGGCTTATGCCGAAGCCTTCGTCGAGGAGGACCACGTCGTCACCCGCGCCCGGCAGCGCGCCGAAGAGGTCGGCGCCGCGCCGGTTGCGCCGGGGACGGGTGCCGCGCTTCGGGTGCTCGCCGCGGCGCTCGACGCGCGCGGTGTCGTCGAGATCGGCACGGGTGCCGGAGTCTCCGGGCTCTACCTGCTCTCGGGCATGCGCTCGGACGGCATTCTGACAAGCGTCGACATCGAG
Organism: uncultured Actinomycetes bacterium; assembly: GCA_964570165.1. Taxonomy (GTDB): domain Bacteria; phylum Actinomycetota; class Actinomycetes; order Jiangellales; family Jiangellaceae; genus JBMCTR01. The sequence goes on along the minus strand of CAZMXH010000275.1, from coordinate 1,062 downwards.
GCCGAGCACATCCGGCTGGCGCGCGAGGCGTTCGCCGAAGCCGGCATCCCGCACAACCGCACCAGGCTGATCACGGGCGCGGCGCTCGACGTGCTTCCCCGGCTCGCCGATGGCGCGTACGACCTGGTGTTCTGCGACGCCGACAAGGCGGAGTACGCCGATTACCTCGTGCAAGCAGTCCGGTTGCTCCGACGTGGCGGCGCGCTGGCGTTCGACGACGCGCTGTGGCAGGACCGCGTCGCCGACCCGGCGCAGCGGGACCCGGAGACCGTGACGGTCCGGGAGCTCGGCAGGGCGGTGCGGGACGACGACACGTTGCTGCCCGCCATGCTTCCCGTCGGCGACGGCCTCCTCGTCGCCGTCAAACGGGACACCGAGCACGCCGGGGGCTGACGATGCCCCGGGCCGGTACCCGTTCCTGCTGCCGGCCCGGACGAAGCTCAGGCGGCGGGTTGCCGGGAAATGCGTCGGATGCCGCGGCCCTGGGTATGAAACCGCTATGCCTGAGCTCCGCAAGCCCACGGTGGCGGTGCACCGGTCCTGGCTCGCCGCCGTGGCCGAGGCCGGCTACGAACCGACGTGGGCCGACTTCCTCGACGTCGACCGGCTGCGTGACCCCGACGCTTTCGCCGCCTACGTGGCCGACCAGATAGCCGACGCAGAGGAGTACGCACCGCGGCGGCACGGCTGGGTCCCCGCAACCCATCTGTGGTACGTGGACGGTGCGGTCTTTCTCGGCCGGCTGTCCATCCGGCACCGGCTGACGCCGTGGCTGCTGGAGTATGGCGGGCACATCGGGTACGACGTCCGGCCCTCCGCGCGGGGGAACGGGCACGCCACCGCCATGCTTCGCGAGGCGCTGCCCTGGTGCCGGAAGCTCGGGATCGACCCGGTGCTCGTCACGTGCGACACCGACAACGTGGCGTCCCGCCGGGTGATCGAGCACGCCGGGGGCATATTCGAGGACAAGCGCGACAACAAGCTCCGGTACTGGATCCCCACCTCGGGCTGAGCGTCCGCGTCCGGTTGCGGTTGGTTCGATCACGTTCGGCAGGCGGGCCC
>CAZMXH010000274.1:0-5091 GCA_964570165.1 uncultured Actinomycetes bacterium | reverse complement strand
CTGGTTGTACAGCGGCACCGGGCTGTTCGCGTCGGCGAGGAGGACGTCGTGGCGCTCCTCGGTCCGGCCGCCGCGGGCACGTGCGATGATCGCGTTGACGGCCCCCTGGTTGTGCAGGAACCGGCGCAGCACCGTGTCTTCGATGGGGGTGTCTGGCAGCCACCCGGTCTCCAAGGGGCGCTCAGAGTCACCAGCCATGGAGCCTCCTGGAGGACAGGGGCGGGCGCCGTCGTCCTCGGCTCACCCTCAGACCGTAACTGACGGCCGCACCCGTCACACCGGGATGCTCGGCGACGCCGGACGGTCCACGCGGCGAAACCCGCGCCAGGCGCCGCCACGTTGTGAATAGGCAAGGGACGTTCGGCCTTGTGTGCGAGGCCCTACGCCCGGTGAAACCGCGCGCATGCTCCGCCAGAGTGAAAAGTGGCATGGATCGGGCGGGACCACCGCACCGGGCACTACCGGACGGGTTCCCAACCGCTGCCTCGAGCAATGCACGGCCACCGCTGGGCGGAGGGCCCTCCTGGGAGGCGTCTCGGATGGACACGAACCGCGCAGTACAGATCAAGGGGAGTAGGCAGCGCGGGCTGTGGCTGGCCACGCTCGGCTTCTTCGGCGGCTTCGCCGGAGTTGCGGTCTTCGGACCGCTGGTGCCCGAGTTCGTGGACCTGCTCGGTCTGTCACCGCTGCAGGCGGGCATGCTCGCCGGCATCCCTAACCTGACGGGCTCGCTGCTGCGGATCCCGTTCGGCGCGATGGTCGACCGCACCGGAGGCCGCACCCCGTTCCTGATCCTGCTCGGCGTGACGCTGGTCGGCATGGCCGGGCTGCTCGGCCTGCTCTGGGCGTCCTATCCCGACAACATGGCAGGCACCTATCCGCTTCTGCTGGCCCTGGGCGTGCTGATCGGCTCCGGCATCGCCACCTTCTCGGTGGGGATCCCGCAGGTGTCCTACTGGTTCCCCGCGAAGGAGCAGGGCGGGCCGCTGGGCGTCTACGCCGGGCTGGGCAACACCGCTCCCAGCCTGTCCTCGCTGCTGCTGCCGATGGCACTGGCGTCGCTGTCGATGCTTGCGGCCTACGGGTTGTGGCTCGTCGTCCTCCTGCTGATCACGCTCGGCTACGCGGTCTGGATGCGCGACGCCCCGTGGTTCCAGCTGCGAAAGGCCGGCCGAACCGTGAGCGACGAGGAACTGGCGTCGTCGTACGGGCAGGACCTCGTGCCTACCGGCTCGCTGACACAGGGACTGAAGCGCGCTGCTCGGGAGCCGGCCACGTGGGCGCTGGTGCTGTTCTACTTCATCTCGTTCGGCGGGTTCCTCGCCTTGACGGCCTGGCTTCCCACCTACTGGAACGGCAGGTACGACACCACGCTCGCCACCGGCGGGCTGCTGACGTTCGCATTCGCCATCGTGACAGCCCTCGTCCGAGTGCCCGGCGGCCTGCTCTCCGACCGGATCTCGATCCGCTACGCGCTGTTCGGAAACTTCCTGCTCATGGGGGCCGGCACCGTGGCTGTCGCGGTGTCCGCCACGTTCTGGATCTCGGTCGCCGCGACGATCGCCATCGCCGTGGGGATGGGGCTGCAGAACGCCATCGTGTTCAAGCTGCTGCCGTTCTACGTGCCGGACGCGGTCGGCGGGGCGGCCGGCTGGGTGGGGGGTCTCGGCGCGCTCGCCGGCTTCGTCGTGCCGCCGGTCATGGGTGCGATCACCGGACTCGTCGGCGGGCCCGAGGGCTACGCCCGGTCGTTCCTGGCTATGACCGTGCTTGTCGTCGTCGGGCTGGTCGGAGTGGGTTGGCTGACCCGCTGGACCTGGCGCTCGGAACTGGCGCCCGCCCTGGAGCCCGCCGCCGCGCGGTGAGGCTGGCCGGACGACCCCGCGGAAACCCCCCACGACGGTCTGGTCTGTGTCCCGGGTCGCTGGTAGGAATCCGGCCATCGGGACCGGCGACGACGGACGGGACGGACCATGGGAGACGGTGCGGCGACCGAACCAGTGGCGGGCCCAGCAGCGGGGCTGGTCGACCTTGTGATGTCCGAAGCTGAGCGCGACTCCGCGCTCGGCGAGGAGAGCCGGCTGGTGTTGCTCTCGGCGCTCATCGGCGAGGACTCCCCGGCCGCCGAGCAGGGCGGCGGTCGGGCTCCCGAGCGGCGGCAGGCTCCCGCAGCGGGCCCGGCCGCCGGCGCCTACCTGAAGGCGATCAGCGTCGCCGGGTTCCGCGGCGCCGGCCCGGAGGCGCGGCTGGACCTGCCGCCCGCCCCGGGCGTGGTCGTCGTGGCCGGGCGCAACGGCTCCGGCAAGTCGACGTTCAGCGAGGCGGTCGAGGTCGCGCTGACCCGGACGTCCTACCGCTGGCGCAACAAGACCGCCCCCTGGCGGGCCGGATGGCGAAACCTGCACGCCCCGGACCCGTGCCGCATCCGTGTTGAACTCGCTCAAGAAGGGGTCGGCGTCACCACCGTCGGCGTTGACTGGGCGCCGGACGACGACCTCGACAACGGAACGTTCTGGGTCCAGCGGGCGGGAGAGCGGCGCGACTCATCGGTCGACCCGCTCGGCTGGGCCACGCCGATGGAGCTGTACCGGCCGCTGCTCTCGTACGACGAGCTCGGCGGCATCCTCGAAGCCCCACCGAGCCAGCTGTACGACCGGCTGTCCACCGTCCTCGGCCTCGGCCCGCTCGCCGACGCGCAGGAGCGGCTGGACACGATCGTCAAGGACGCCGGCGCCCCGCGGCGCGAGGCGAAGAAGCTGGCCGACCAGGCCGAGGCCGCCATGGCCGGCTCCGACGATCCGCGAGCGGCGGAGGCAGCGGACCTGCTGCGGTCCCGGCGGCCGGACCTCGACGCCCTGGAGCGGCTGGCGACCGGCGTCAGCCAGCCGGCGTCCGGCGAGCTTGCGACGCTGCGAAGCCTCGCGACCATGACCGTCCCGCCGGTGGACCAGGTTCGCTCCGCGGTGCAGGAATGGCGGCAGGCGGTGGATGACCTCGCCGGGTTCGCTGGGGAGGCGACCGATGCGCTGGTGCGCCGGATCGGCGTGCTGAAGCACGCGCTCACGCATGTCGACGCGGTAGGGCCCGGGCCCTGCCCGGTGTGCGGGGTGGGCGTGTTGGACGACAGCTGGGCCGAGCAGGCGCGCCGGGAGGTCGCGGAGCTGAGCGCGCAGACCACTGCGCTGCGCAAGGCCCGGGAGCGGCGCGAGGCGAGCGAGGGCCGGCTGCGCTCGGTGCTGCCGCCGGTGCCCGCAGCGCTGCAGGCGGGGCATGCCACGGCGCTGCCCGGGCAGGCGGAGGCCCTGCGCGCCTGGCGGGAGGCGGCGGGCATCGACGTGCGTGAGCTGGAGGGCCCGCCCCGCTTCCTGGAGGCGTACGAAGACCTGGCAGAGCGGCTGGAGGCGCTGCGCGCGACGGCCGACGCGGAGCGGCAGCGCCGCGAGGACCGCTGGGCCCCGCTGGCTCGCAACCTCGCCGAGGTGGTGGGGGCGCTGCGGCGGGCTGACGAGGCAGATCACCGGCGTGCGACGGCGAAGGCGGCGAGCGACTGGCTCAGCAAGCACGCGAACGGGTTGCGTAACGAGCGGCTGCGGCCGGTAGCCGATCTGGCCCGCGAGATCTGGGCGATGCTGCGACAGGAGAGCAACGTTGACCTCGGCGCCATCGAGCTCGAGGGCAGCAAGACGCGGCGCCGGGTGGTGTTGTCGGCCGCGGTGGACGGTCAGGACGCCGACGGTGCGCTGACCGTGATGAGCCAGGGGGAACTGCACGCGCTGGCGCTGGCGCTGTTCCTGCCGCGTGCGACGCTGCCGGCCAGCCCGTTCCGGTTCGTCATGGTGGACGATCCGGTGCAGGCTATGGATCCGGCGAAGGTCGACGGCCTTGCGCGGGTGCTGGAGAGAATCGGCCGCACCCGCCAGGTGGTGGTGTTCACCCATGACGACCGGCTGCCGGAGGCGGTGCGGCGGCTCGGCATCGACGCGAGGATCCTTCAGGTCAACCGTGCGGCGAACTCCCGGATCGAGATCGTCGGCAGTTCTGACCCTACCCAGCGCTACTTCGACGAGGCGCACGCGGTCGCCAGGGACCGCGGCACGGACGAGGTTCTCTGGCGCCGGGTGATCCCGGTGCTGTGCCGGATGGCGGTCGAGAACGCCTGCCGTGACCTGTTCATGGCGCGCCGGTACACCCGAGGTGAGGCGCGGCAGGAGGTCGAGGCCACGTGGGAGAAGGCGCACAGCACGCGGGAGCGGATCGCCCTCGCGGTACGCGACGACGCCCGCGCCGACATCGAGGGCTGGATCGGCGCGCGCCCGCGGCGTAGGGCGGCGGTGCGCGTGATCGGCTCGTCCAGCCATGCCGGGCTGGACCGCGACCCGGTCGGAGCGATCCGCGACGTGGAGGTGCTGGTTAACGACATCCGGGCGGACGCGCGATGACGCCGACCTCGAGCGCGCTCCTGGATCGCGCTGAGCTGATCCTGTCCGGCCGGATCCAAATGCCGCGCGGCCGGGGTCCGCGGATCGCGGCGATCCTGGGCCGCACCGCGCTCGAGGACATGGTGGCCGAGTGGTGCGCCGCGGAGGGCCTCGAAGTCGGGGAGGCCAGCATGCGGGTGAAGCTCGCCTGCCTGCGGGCCGTCGCTCGCTCCGTGGCGGGGGAGGCGGCGCTGGCGTGGTGGGGTCTCAGCCGCGCCTGCCACCAGCACGCCTACGAGGTGGCGCCGCACCGTGACGAGGTCGCCCACCTGGTCGGGCGGGTGCGCGAACTCGCGACTGTCCCGGCCAGCGCCGATACCGAGACCGCACCCTGATACCGAAACCGTCGCCTGGGCGGTGGTTACTGGCGAGTACCGGCGATCTCGGTATCAAGGAGCGATCTCGGGGTTGAGGACGGGCGGGGCGCGCGAGCGCAAGGTTCTAGCACGAGATCAATTGTGGTGGCGTCGCGTCAAGCGCCGGCCGGCTCCCCACTGGCAGCGACGCTGAGCCGACGGGCAGCGGCACGGAACTCCTCACCGAGAACTGCAGCACCGCGAGCCATTCGCTGGGAATGCCGTCCACGCCGTCCCGAGCGCCGAGCAACCCTCCC
>CAZMXH010000273.1:3641-5096 GCA_964570165.1 uncultured Actinomycetes bacterium | reverse complement strand
AACCCGCATTATCAGCTTGGGAAGCTGACGTTCTGCCATTGAACTACACCCGCAGCGCGTACGTCGCAGACGCACCGCGAACCCAGATTGTGCAGCATACCGTACGGCGGAAGGCAGGTATGGTTCGCGCCATGCTGTTGTCAGACAGGGACATCAGGGCGGCCGTCGCGGCCAAGCGGATCGTGCTGGAGCCATATGACCCGGAGATGATCCAGCCGTCGAGCATCGACGTGCGGCTCGATCGATACTTCCGGGTGTTCGAAAACCACCGCTACCCCCACATCGACCCTGCTGTGGACCAGCCGGACCTCACCCGCCTGGTTGAGCCGGAGGGAGCCGAGCCCTTCGTGCTCCATCCGGGAGAGTTCGTGCTGGCGTCGACCTACGAGATGGTGACGCTGGGTGACGACGTCGCGGCACGCCTCGAAGGCAAGTCCAGCCTCGGCAGGCTCGGTCTGCTCACCCACTCGACGGCTGGTTTCATCGACCCCGGGTTCAGCGGCCACATGACGCTCGAGCTGTCGAATGTCGCCACACTGCCGATCAAGCTATGGCCAGGGATGAAGATCGGCCAGCTTGGCTTCTTCGCGCTGTCCAGTCCCGCCGAGTACCCGTACGGCTCTAGCCGGTACGGCTCGCGCTACCAGGGGCAGCGCGGACCGACGCCGAGCCGGTCCAGCATGAACTTCCACCGCATCGACGTGTAGCCCTCTAGAGACGGGTCACAAGATCGGGGGCGGCATGTACGACGCCGCCTCAGGATACGCGGAGGTGACCTCGTCCACGCGGCGGACGACATCCGCGACCTGGGAGGTGGCGGCACCGGCGAACTCGACGGGGGCGGCGACGAGCGCGTCGAGCGCCCCACGGTCGAGCCGTAGACGGTCGTCACCGGCGAGCCGGTCCAGCAGGTCGTTTCGCATCGACCCCCGCTCGTGCATGTCCTTCGCCGCCGCGATGGCGTGCTCTCTGATCGCCTGGTGTGCCGTTTCCCGCCCGACCCCCTGCTTCACAGCAGCCATGAGGATCTTCGTCGTGGCGAGGAACGGCAGGTTCCGATCCAGCTCTCGGGCAATCGCAGCCGGATAGACACCGAGCTCGTCGAGAACGGTCAGGAACGTCTGGAACAACCCGTCGGCAGCGAAGAACCCGTCCGGCAGCGCCACCCGGCGCACCACCGAGCACGAGACGTCGCCTTCGTTCCATTGCGACCCGGAAAGCTCGGCTGTCATCGCGGCGTACCCACGGAGGACGACGGCGAGGCCGTTCACGCGCTCGCACGAGCGGGTGTTCATCTTGTGCGGCATCGCGCTGGAGCCGACCTGTTCCTCCTTGAAGCCCTCGGTGGCGAGGGCCTGACCGGCCATCAACCGCAGCGTCGTCGCCAGCGACGATGGTGCCGCCGCAAGCTGGACGAGACAGGACAGCACGTCATGGTCCAGCGACCGCGGGTAG
>CAZMXH010000273.1:0-3631 GCA_964570165.1 uncultured Actinomycetes bacterium | reverse complement strand
CCAGCCGTCCCTCGTCGCCGTCGAGCAGGTGCAGCATGTCCTGCGCGGTACCGACCGGGCCCTTCAGGCCGCGCAACGGGTAGCGCGCCAGCAGGTCCTCCGCGCGGTGGAACGCTCCCAGCAACTCCTCCGCGGTGTTCGCGAACCGCTTGCCGACCGTGGTCGCCTGCGCCGGCACGTTGTGAGTGCGCCCTGTCAAGACGAGTGAGGCGTGCTCGGCGGCCAGCCGGGCGAGGCGCGCGAGCGCCGCCACGCACCGGTCGCGCATGATCTCGAGCGACCGGCGGATCTGCAACTGCTCGACGTTCTCTGTAAGGTCGCGGCTGGTCATGCCCAGGTGGATGTGCTCGTACCCCGCCAGGGCGTTGAACTCCTCAATCCGTGCCTTGACGTCGTGACGGGTGACCCGCTCGCGCGCCGCGATGCTCTCGAGGTCGACCTTGTCGACGACCGCCCGGTAGGCCTCGACCGCTGCCTCCGGTACGGCCACGCCGAGGGAGCGCTGCGCCCGGAGCACGGCCAGCCACAGCTCACGTTCGAGGACGACCTTGTGCTCCGGCGACCACAACCGGGTGAGCTCGGGCGATGCGTAGCGGGCGGCGAGGACGTCGGGGATGGCGGGCGTGGCCGGCACGGCGACCATTCTCGCGCACCAAGGCCTCGAAACACACTGGAGGGGAGCGAAGCCGGGCTTCGCTCCCCTCCTCAGAAAGGCGGCGCTACGGCTAGTCCCCAGCGGTAGGGGGCGTGCTGTGGGACTCGGCCGCCGTATCCGCGCCACCGGCGGAGGGCAGATCCGACTGACCGCCCGTGTTACCGGTCGTCGGCCCGTCGGGCCGGTTGCCGGTGACGTCCGCGGCGCCCGAGGGAGCGTCGGGCCGCTGCTCATCGGCGGTGCCGGGGCCGCCCGTGGGGGTGTCCGGTCGGTGGTCGCCCGCGGCGTCGCCGCGGTTCTCGCGCAGGTTCTCCGCAGGGGTACCCTCCAAGGCTTCGTCCGCGATGCTGCTGCCGAAGGACTGGCCGTCCTCCTGTGGCTCGCCGCTGGTCGCACGGTCTGCGACATCGCTGCCGTCCACGCCGGGGCCGTCCGGCTGGCCGGCGTCGACAGCCCCTGCGTCGGCCGGTTGCTCTGGCGGAGCCTCCTCGACTGCGGCGGGCCGGTCGGGGAGACCCGGAACATCCACCACTCCGGCAGCGTGGGCTGTGCCCACCCCTGCCGCGACGGTGGCCGTGCCAAGAGCGATCTTGCCGGTCGCTCGCGGCTGCGGCCAAGCTCCGCCGCCGAGAGCGCGGTATCGTCCCCCGACCGCGCACCACCGACTCGGCTCCAGCTCGCTGCGTGACCATCCCCTTGCTTAAACGTCGTGCCGGGCGGCAGGGGTACGGGTGGCAAGGCCGGACGTGCCCGGTGCCGCTACGCGGCCGGACGCCGCCGCCAGCGCGATGTCCGTCCTGTAGTGGGCGCCCGGAAGGTCGATCCGGCTCGCTGCCTCGTAGGCGCGGTCACGAGCGGTGTGAAGGCCGGACGCGACCGCGGTCACCGACAGCACCCGGCCACCGCTGCTCACCAGAGCGCCGGATGGGTCACGGCGGGTGCCGGCATGAAGGATGTGGACGCCCGCCACCGAAGCGGCGTCCTCGAGCCCGCGGATGGGATCGCCGGTTTGCGGCTCGGCAGGGTAGCCCGCCGCCGCGATGACGACTGTGACCGCTGCGCCGTCGTGCCACCTGAGGACGGGAAAGTCCCGGAGCCGTCCGGTGGCGGCGGCGTGCAGCAGGCCGCCGAGCGGTGTGCGCAGCAGCGCCAGCACCGCCTGCGTCTCCGGGTCGCCGAATCGAGCGTTGAACTCCATCACCTGCACGCCGCGGGAGGTAAGGGCGAGCCCGGCGTAGAGCGTGCCGCTGTAGGGCGTGTTCCGGCGGCGCATCTCGTCGATGGTGGGTTGCACGACGCGTTCGATGACGGTAGGGACTAGATCGCCTGGCGCCCAGGGCAGCGGTGAGTAGGCGCCCATCCCGCCGGTGTTGGGGCCCTCGTCGCCGTCGTAGGCGCGCTTGAAATCCTGCGCGGGCATCAGAGCCACCACGGACTCGCCGTCCGTGACACAGAACACAGAGACCTCGGGTCCGTCGAGATACTCCTCGATCACCACCGTGCCGCACCGCTTGGCATGCTCGAGCGCCACCTGGCGGTCGTATGTCACGACCACGCCCTTGCCGGCGGCGAGCCCGTCGGCCTTGACGACATGCGGGGGATCGAACCGGTCCAGCGCGGCCTCAGCCTCGGCGGCGGTCTCGCAGACCACCGCCATCGCGGTCGGCACGTTGGCCGCGGCCATGATCTGTTTGGCGAAAGCCTTCGAGCCCTCCAGTTGGGCCGCCTGGGCCGACGGTCCGAAGCAGGCCAACCCGGCGGCTCGCACCGCGTCCGCGAGGCCGGCCACCAAGGGCGCCTCCGGGCCGATGACCACCAGGTCGACCGCCAGCCGCCGGGCGAGGCGCACGATTCCTTCCTGGTCGGCGGCGTCCACTGGGTGCACGGTCGCGTCGTCCGCGATGCCCGCGTTCCCGGGAGCGGCGTGGACGTCCTCGACGCTCGGATCTTGGAGCAGGCTGCGGACCAGCGCATGCTCGCGTGCGCCAGAACCGACGACGAGCACCTTCACGGGCGGCCAGCCTAGTCAGGTTCCCATTGATCACGTAAACCACCCGGCTATGCCCGTTACCAGGCGTAGAGGCCTGGTAACGGGCATAGCCGGGTGGTTTACGTGATCAATGGGAACCTGACGCGGGAGCGGGGCGTCAGCCGATGAGGTCCCGGAGCATGATGGCTTGGTCGCGACCTGGGCCTACGCCGATGGCGCTGACCCGGCCGCCGCTGAGCTCCTCGATCGTCGTGACGTAGCGCCGTGCGGCGGGCGGCAGGTCGCCGAGCTCGCGGGCGCCGCTGATGTCCTCGGACCAGCCGTCCAGGTACTCATAGATCGGCGTGGCATGGTGGAACTCGGTCTGCGTCATCGGAACCTCGTCCACCCGCGTGCCGTCGACGTCGTAGGCCACGCAGACGGGGATCCGCTCCCAGCCGGTCAGCACGTCCAGCTTTGTCAGAACGAAGTCGGTGACCCCGTTGATGCGGGCCGCGTAGCGCGCGATCGGGGCGTCGTACCACCCGCACCGGCGCGGCCGGCTCGTGGTTGTGCCGAACTCGCCGCCGACGGAGCGCAGCCGGTCTGCGTCCGGCCCCGACACCTCGGTTGGCATGGGGCCTTCGCCCACACGCGTGGTGTAGGCCTTGACCACAGCGATCACGCGGTCGATCCGGTTCGGGGGGATGCCCGTCCCGGTGCACGCTCCGCCCGCGGTGGCGTTGGACGACGTGACGAACGGGTACGTGCCGTGGTCCACATCGAGCATCGTTCCCTGTCCCGCTTCCAGGAGCACCACCCGGCCGTCGTCGAGGGCTTGGCCGAGCAGCCGTGCGGTGTCGGACACCATGGGCCGGAGCCGGTCGGCATAGCGCAACAACTCGTCGACCACCTCCTCGACCGTCACGGCCCGCCGGTTGTAGAGCTTCACCAGCACCTGGTTCTTGACGTCGAGGGCGCCTTCGATCTTCTGGTGCAGAATCTTC
>CAZMXH010000272.1:0-5153 GCA_964570165.1 uncultured Actinomycetes bacterium | reverse complement strand
TTGATGTCGTGGTTGCCGCCGTTCTCACGCGCTGGAATGGTGCGCGCTCCTTCGCGGGCAACGGCCGCGAACTCTGACGAGTTGCGGTCGAGCGCACCGGCCAGCGCGTTGGTCTCATCCGGCGGCAGGGCCAGTGGAGGCACCCGGTCGGGCTCGCGGTCGATGAGTGCGCGCTCGCGCGCGTTCCAGCGGGCCAGCAACTCAGCCGATGGCGCAGTGCCGAACAGGCCGGGATGCGTAATGCCGGTGTAGGCGACGCCGGGGATATGGCGTGACCTGGCCTGCTGGCCGCGGAAGTCCCAGATGGTCTTGTACGCGTCCGGGAAGTAGTCGGTGAGAAACCCGCCGCCGTTGACCTTGGCGAAGATCCCCGTGTATCCCCAGCCCTGCCCTGGGAGGTCGCCCACCGATTGGGGTACGGGCCCGAGATCAAGGATGTCGATCACCAGCAGGTCACCCGGTTCGGCGCCGCGGATTCCCACCGGACCGCTCAGTACGTGGCACCGCAGGAGGTCCATGTCGCGGATGTCATTCGCGGAGTCGTCGTTCTTGACCTGGCCATCCGTCCAGTCCAGGCACTCCATCCGGAACTCGTCGCCGGGGGAAACCTCCGCTGCTATCGGGATGTCGGGGTGCCAACGGTTATGGCCAGGGACGTCCTGATCAAACATTGAACGCGAATAGTCGATGGGGAATACGACGTCCGGCATGGGATCACGCTCCGATCATGTCGATGTGTGTGCGGCTCGGCTTTGGGTCCTCCGCGGCGGACTGGTGGACTTGTGCTGGTCAGGAACTCGGGGCTGGCAGGCCCGTGATGCGGGAATCGGGCGGTCGTGGGCGCCGGGTCCCGCGGGGCGGCACCCGCCTGACCACCTCCGGTTCGTCACGAGACCGCTCGGCTCGTGCGATCGCCATGGTCAAGGGCGTCGCGGAGCGGTTCACGTACGGGACTGAGAAGGAACGCCCGGATTCGGCGCCGCAGTTCTTGCAGGGTTGCGAGCGCGGCGCGAGGCCCATGGGATGGCGAACCTCGAAGACCCCGCAGTGTGGGCAGCGGTACTCGTAGTTGGGCACGGCCCTCCCCTCTCCGTCGCTCTCGTCGAGAGCGGCCGTACCGTGGTTGCTAACCACATACAACCGATGTGAAATATTTCTGTATCGGAACTATTCCATGCCGGGGAGAGGCCGTCAAGAGCTTCAGGATTGTGAGCCTTGCTAGAGCTGGGTGACGACGTCGAACTCGGTCCCCTCGGCATGCGCCAGATAGATCCGCTGCATCAGATGACGGTCCAGGAGGTGAACTGAACCCCGCGGGCCGTGGTAGCCGACCGCAGACTCGGCGGTGTGCAGCACAGGGCGGACGTCAACGGAGTGCGCCTGGCGAACCAAGGCGGCGAGCAGGTTGAAAGCCTCATAGCAGGACTCGCCCATGCTGTTCAGGACCGGCGCCTGGGGACCGAACCGTCGTTCGTAGCGCCCCATCAGATCTAGGGCGTCCTCGGTCGCCAGAGTGCCGAAGTAGCCAGCGGCCGAGTAGACGCTGCGCGTGGCCTCAGCGCCGCTAGCCAGCAGCATGTTCTCATCCATCAGCGAGCTGAACCGCACCATCCGCTCCTCTAGGCCGGCGCGGGCGAACGCGCGGTTGAAGTGCACGGCATCCTGCCCCACAAGAAGCATCAGAACGCCCTGGGCATTGCTCCGCCGAAGCCGTCGCATCACGCCGGCGAAGTCCTTCTGGCCGAGCGGGACGAAGATCTCGTCGGTGATCTGCAGGTGCAGGTCCCCGACGAAGCCATGGACCGCGTTCGCAGAGCCGCGTGGCCACAGGTAGTCGTCTCCGACAACGGCCCACCGGTGTACTCCGGCCTCCCGGGCAAGCCACGCCATGGCCGGCGCGATCTGATAGCGCGGGGTCTCCCCGACTAGGAAGATTCCCGGGGCATGCTCACCGCCCTCGTAGAGAGCGCTGTACACGTAGGGGACGTTTCCCTGCAGGTGTGCCGTGACGGCCCGGCGGACGTGGGACAGGTGCCACCCGGCGACGACGTCGACGTCACCGCCTCGGACCAGAGCCGCAACCTCACTAGCCACCGCTTCCGGGTGTTTGGCCCCGTTGATCGGAACCAGGCGCACTTGGCGGCCGAGCAGACCGCCCTCGTCGTTGATCTCCTCACTGGCGAGCACCGAGCACAACAGACACGACAGCCCGAAGATCCCGGCGGGCCCCTGCATAGGAATGACCAGTCCGACGTTCAGGGCTGCGGATCGTGACCCCGATACCTTCGGGTCGATCCACAAAACGTCCGAACTGTAGACTGATTGCTCACTCGGCATGTTCTCGCCGCCAGCCGGCCACAAGACGTCGCCGGGCTGTCGGTACACCGAGGGAACTAGGTGCATGGGAACCATCGACACCGGACGTGTACCCCAGATTCTAGGGGACCTGGATCGCCTGCTGGTGCGTGTTCGCGACCCGATCCTGCGCGACGTGGACCTCGGCTGGGAGCACTGGCAGGTTCTCCGGCTGCTAGCTGACGGGAAGGGCCATCCGATGGGCGAGATATCGGTTGCTCTCCGGCTGGCCGGAGCAACGACGACCCGAATCGTCGACGCTCTCGCCCAACGCATGCTGGCGTACCGTCGCAGCGACCCGTTGGACCGCCGCAGGGTTCTGATCTATCTCGCGGACCCCGGTCGGCGGATTCTGGACAAGGTCGACGCGGCCATACTCGAAGAGACCCGCACGCTACTCGACAGACTTGAGCCCCAGGAGCGCTCAGATCTCGTCCTGCTCCTCGAACGGTTGACTATGGCCGGCATTGAGCAACCGTCAGCCGGATGAGCCTCGAAGCGGAGCCCGCACGCTCCCGCGACTGATGACCGTGATACCGACCAGACACGGACGGGCTTCCTTACAGGGTTTCGCCGATCATGCACATGGCGGTACCTCCCCGGGCGACCAGATCGCCGGCGACGAGCGCTCGCACGCCTGGTCGTGGCGCCACTACCGCTCAGTAGCCGATCTTGAAGGTGTCCACCAGCGCTCCTCATCGCTGGGTAGCCTGAAATGAGATGTCCTCGTGCTAGCTGCCTACAGTTCGAGGAGGGCGACTTGGTGCGGTGGCTGCCGATCATCGTGGCTCAGGTGCCGGCGCGGGATCCGGACAATGCAGTCGAAGCGCTGCGCGACGAGGTGCATGGCCTTATGGCCGACTTCCCCCGCACGCGACTCGTCGTCTACCCCGAGTACCACACCTGTGATGTAGATGGAACGCCGGACGAGCGGCGTGAAGCATACGAAGCCATCGCCGAACCGCTCGACGGCCCCCGCGCCACCAGTCTCGCCGACGTCGCCCGCGAGGCGGGGGTGTGGCTGCTGCCGGGCACCCTCATCGAGGACGGGCCCAACGGCGAGCTGTTCAACACCTTCCCTGTGTTCTCACCCGAAGGTGAGCTCGTGGCCGCCTACCGGAAGATTTTCCCTTGGCGGCCTTTCGAGCCGTTTACCCCAGGCTCCCAGTTTGCCGCCTTCACGATCCCCGACATCGGCACGATCGGGTTGGGCATCTGCTACGACATCTGGTTCCCTGAGGTGGGAAGGCACCTGGCGTGGATGGGCGCGGACGTCGCCATCTATCCAGCCCAGACATCCACTTCGGATCGTGACCAGGAGTTGGTCCTGGCCCGCGCCACAGCCATCCAAAACCAGGTCTACGTTGTAAGCGCCAACGCGGCTGCGCCATCGGGCACAGGCCGAAGCATCGTCGTCGACCCTGAAGGGCTCGTGCGGACTCAGGCACCGAGCGAGAGCGCAACCTTCCTCACTGACGTCCTCGACCTCGACGCGGTTGCGCGCGTGCGCGAGTACGGTACCTGCGGGTTGAACCGCATCTGGAGCCAGGTCCGCACGGAGGACAGCGACATTCCACTACCGCTGTATGAGGGCAGCATCACCGCGGCGCGATGGGCGCAGGCGGGCCACAGGTCATAGGAACGGAGGGGTTCATGGCTCAACCAACTCGTCAGCTGGAGCGAACGGTCACGTTGTGGCCGATGGTTCTGTTCGGGATTGCTTACATCACTCCCTTCATCGTCTTGACGACCTTCGGAGCTTTCTCCGAGGTCAGCCGAGGAACCCTTGCGGGGAGCTACCTGCTGACGACGATCGCCATGATCTTCACGGCGCTGAGCTATGGAAAGCTCGCCCGGGAGTTTCCGGTGGCTGGCTCTGCCTACACCTATGCCCGCCGCTCCCTCGGGTCACGGCTGGGCTTCATGGTGGGTTGGGCGATCATGCTCGACTACTTCTTCCTGCCGATGGTCGTCTGGCTCATCGGCACGGCCTACCTCACCGCGCAGTTCCCCGGCGTGCCCGCGTGGATCTTCCTGCTTGCGTTCATCGTGCTCACCACGGTGCTTAACGTGATCGGCATCAAGGTGGCCACGCGTGTGAACATAGCGCTGATCAGCTTCCAAGTGCTGGTGCTGGTGTTCTTCGTCGGGCTGTCGCTCCGGCGGGTGTTTGCCTCGGAGACGCTCGCTGTCACGATGGACCCGTTCTGGAACGAGGCGACCACGTTGGGGGCGCTGGTCGCCGGCGCCGCGGTGGCTGCGTACAGCTTCATCGGCTTCGATGCGGTGTCCACCTTCGCCGAGGAGGCGGTACTCCCAAGGCGCACCGTGCCGCGAGCCATCGTGCTTACCGCCGCCGTCGCCGGGGCGATCTTCGTCCTGGTTGCCTACGTGGTGCAACTCGTACACCCGGGCGGGTCGTTCGAGAACCCTGACTCCGCGGCGCTCGACATTGCCCGCACCATCGGTGGGGACCTCTTCAGCGCCGTCTTCCTCGCCACAGTGATCGTCGCCCAGTTCACTGCCGGCATTCCGATCCAGGCTGCCGGAACCCGCGTCATGTACGCGATGGGCCGCGACGGCGTGATCCCTCGCGCGTTCTTCGGGTACATCCACCCGAGGTTCCGCACACCGGTCTTGAATCTGATACTCACCGGCGCCGTAGGCCTACTTGCGCTGGGGCTGGATGTGACGACGTCGACCTCGTTCATCAACTTCGGCGCGTTCACGGCCTTCGCGTTCGTCAACATTTCCGTGATCGTTCTGTTTCTGCGTCAGCGCGGCACCGTGCAACGCAA
>CAZMXH010000271.1:0-5175 GCA_964570165.1 uncultured Actinomycetes bacterium | reverse complement strand
AAGTACCGCTACTGGCGGCGCGAGGCGATCGTCGCGGATCTGGATCAGAGGCGGCACGGGTTCCACGTCGCGATCGAGAACTGGCAGCACGATTTCAACATCGGTGCGGTGGTCCGTACCGCGAACGCGTTCCTGGCCGCGGCCGTACACATCGTCGGCCGGCGCCGCTGGAACCGGCGGGGCGCCATGGTGACCGACCGTTACCAGCACGTCCACCACCACGAGACCGTCGCCGCGCTCGGGGACTGGGCCCAGCGCGAGAAGCTGCCCATCCTGGGCGTGGACAACTTCGCCGGCGCGGTGCCGCTGGAAACGTTCGACCTGCCGGAGCGCTGCGTGCTGCTGTTCGGTCAGGAAGGGCCAGGCCTTTCCGCTGCGGCCAGGCGGCGGGCGGACGCCGTGCTCTCGATCGCCCAGTTCGGATCCACGCGCTCGATCAACGCGGGAGCGGCTGCAGCGATCGCCATGCACGCGTGGGTACGGCGCCATGTCTTCGGCCAGCGAGTTCCCGGCGCCTGACCGGCAAGCGGAATCCGCACAGCGTGCACCCCGCAGTATCTGCTGAAGCGTCGCGGCGCCATCCCCCAACCGGCGCGGGCCGTTACCGAATCTTTTCCGTCCGACCCTTGCCCGCCCCTGCAACACGGCCTAACGTTCGGGTAACTACCGCCGCTAGTTTTCGGCTGGCGGCCACCCGACCAGCGACTCGTGGAGACGCCGGCGATGTTGCAGGCGCACAACCTGGAAGTCGTCTACGACGACGTCATGCTGGTGTTGCGGGGGGTGAGTGTGACGGTGCCGCCGGGCAAGATCGTCGCGCTGCTCGGCGCCAACGGCGCCGGTAAGACGACCTTGTTGCGGGCCATGACAGGCCTGCTGGACCCGCACAACGGGAAGATCACTCGCGGGAGCGTGACCCTGGATAACAAGCCCGTCGGGCACCTCAAGCCCGCTGCGCTCGTCCGGAGGGGTACCTCCCAGGTGATGGAGGGCAGGCGGACCTTCGCCGAGTTGACGGTGGAGGAGAACCTGCGGCTGGGCGCTTACACGCATCCCCGTCACTTCCGTGAGCGGCTGGAACGGGTGTACGAGCTGTTCCCGATCCTTGCCGACCGGCGCCGCGAGGCGGCCGGCTACCTGTCCGGAGGCGAGCAGCAGATGCTGGCCATGGGCCGGGCGTTGATGGCCGACCCCCGCTACCTGCTGCTCGACGAACCAAGCCTCGGGCTCGCCCCTCGCCTTGTCGAGCAGGTCCGCGACCTCATAGCTCAGATCAACGCGTCAGGGACCGGCGTACTGCTCGTGGAGCAGAACGCGACGATGGCGTTGTCGATCGCCTCCCACGGCTACGTGATGGAGACCGGCAAGGTGGTGCTGGACAAGCCGGCCGCCGAACTGCTCGCCGACGAAGACATCCGGGAGTTCTACCTCGGCCTGCATGCCGGGGATGGCGGGGCGCGCAAGTCGTTCCGCGAGGTAAAGCACTACAAGCGGCGCAAGCGGTGGTTGTCGTGACACCAGGCGACGACATCCTCCGATTCTTCGATGTGGAGCTTGCCTTTGCCGGAGTCAGGGCGATCGACGGAATCAGCTTCACGGTGGGCCGCAGCGAGCTCTTCGCGATCATCGGGCCGAACGGCGCGGGCAAGACATCGATCTTCAACGTCATCTCCGGCGTCTACCGCCCCCAGGCCGGGGACGTCGAGTTCGACGGGAGGCCGCTGCTGGGGCTGCGCCCGCACCAGATCGCCACGCGCGGCGTGGCCCGCACCTTCCAGAACGTTGAGCTGTTCTCCAACCTCACCGTGCTGGAGAACCTGATGCTCGGCAGGCATCACCACATCTCGTACGGCCCGCTGTCGGCCATGGCATGGCTCGGACGGGCACGCCGCTCCGAGATCCGTCACCGCGCCGCGGTGGAAGAGATCCTGGACTTCCTCGAGCTCGAGCAATGGCGCCGCCTTCCGGTGGGGCTGCTGCCGTATGGGGTCCAGAAGCGGGTCGAGCTCGGCCGCGCCCTGGCGATGGAGCCGAAGCTGCTGATGCTGGACGAGCCCGTGGGCGGCATGAACGTCGAGGAGACCGAGGACATGGCCCGGTACGTCCTTGACATTCGAGAAGAGCTCGATATCCCGATCATCCTCGTCGAGCACGACATGGGGCTGGTCATGGACCTCGCGGACCGGGTGCTGGTGGTCGACTTCGGGAAGCCCATCGCCACCGGGAAGCCGAACGAGATCCAGAACAACCCCGATGTGATCCGCGCATACCTCGGGGAGGTGGACGGCGCATGACCACCACGACTGAGCACGCGTGGCGCCTGACTGGCGAACGGCCGCCGGTCGTGACGACCCTCGCGAGCCGGGTCGCCGCCTGGGCGGCCCGCGAGCCCCACGGCGTCGCGATGCGCCACAAGTACCTCGGCATCTGGCAGGAGGTGACCTGGGCGGACTACTGGGACGCGGTCGAGACCGTGGGTCACGGCCTGCTCTCGCTCGGCGTCGAGCCCGGAGACCGGGTCGCGATTCACTCGGAGAACCGCCCCGAGTGGCTCTACGCCGACGTCGCCACCGTTGCGGTACGCGCGGCGACCGTAGGTCTCTACCCCACGAACCCGCCCGCCGAGGTGTCGTACCTGCTGTCGCACTCCGGCTCGAAGATCCTCGTCGCGGAAGATCAGGAGCAGGTGGACAAGGCCCTCGCGGTGGCTGCCGACTGCCCGGAGCTAGAGCGCATCGTCTATATCGAGCCACGGGGCATCCGTAACCGGTACGACCACGTCGTTGGGGGCGACGGCACGGGGCCGCTGCTGCTGAGCTGGGCTGAACTGCTGGAGCGCGGGGCCGAGCACCGGGCGGCGCACCCGGACGCGCTCGCCGAGCGGATGGGCGACGCGATGGAGGACGACATCGCCACGATCATCTACACGTCCGGCACGACGGGCCCACCCAAGGGGGCGATGCTGTCCGTTGCCAACATCGAGTTCGCCATGGCCACCCACCAGTCTGGCGTGGGCTTCGCCGACCCGCCCCCGGGGCCGTACGACCTGATGCTGTCCTACCTTCCGCTGTGCCATGTGGTGGAACGGACCTTCACCACCTGGTTCAACGCGGCGTGCGGCACCCAGGCGAACTTCGCAGAGTCGATCGACACCGTGCAGCAGAACCTCATGGAGGTGCAGCCCACGATCCTGTTCTCGGTGCCGCGGATCTGGGAGAAGATACTCGCGAGCGTCCAGATCAAGTTGGCCGCCGCTTCCTGGCCCAAGCGGCTCATCGCCCGGTGGTGGCTCGGAGTCGCTCGCTGGATCGGAGACACCCTGGTCAGGACGGGCGGCCAGCACACGGCAGTCAGCCGGATCGTGTACGCGATCGGGTGGCTGTGCTGGTACCGCGCGCTCCGCGAGCGCATCGGGATGCGGCGCGTCCGCGCGGCGATCTCCGGCGCGGCGCCGATCGCACCGGACGTGCTCCGGTTCTTCATGGGCATCGGCGTACCGATGTACGAGGCGTACGGCATGACAGAGAACGCCGCCATCGCTACGTCGAACCGGCCTGGCCGGGTCAAGCTCGGGACCGTCGGAGAACCGCTCGGGGATGCCGAGGTGCGAATCGACCCGAGCACCGGGGAGATCCTCACCCGGCACCCAGGGGTGTTCCAGGGCTACTTCCGCGATTCCGAGGCGACCGCCGAGGTCCTGGGACCTGACGGCTGGCTGCGGACGGGCGACGTCGGCGTATGGGTCGACGGCACACACGTGAAGATCACTGATCGCGCGAAGGACATCATCATCACCTCCGGCGGTAAGAACCTTGCGCCGTCCGAGATCGAGAATGCTCTCAAGGCCTCCCCCTACATCAAGGAGGCCATCGTCATCGGGGAGCGCCGGCCGTACGTGACGGCGCTGATCGGCATTGAGCTCGACACCGTGGCCGACTGGGCACAGCGGCGACGGATAACGTTCACGACCTACCGCGACCTGGCGGAGAAACCGCAGGTCATCGAGCTGGTGCAGGGCGTCGTGGACGAGGTCAACGACCGGCTGTCGCGGGCGGAGCAGGTCAAGCGGTTCGCGATGCTGCCGCGGGAACTTGACCACGAGGACGGCGAGCTCACCGCCACGCAGAAGGTCAAGCGGGCCGCGATCGGTGAGCGGTTCGCCGATCTCATCGACGCCCTCTACGCGAAGAAGTCCGCATGACGAGCTTTCTCGCGGCGGTTGCCGACGGGCTTGGACGCGGCAGCGTCTACGCTCTGATCGCGCTGGGCTTTGTGATCATCTACAAGTCGAGCCGCGTGATCAGCTTCGCGCAGCCCGGATTCATGATCGCGGGCGTCGTGCTGGTGACGCATTTGGTGCAACTGCCCTGGCTCGGTTTCTGGGGAGCAGCCGTCCTCGGTGCGGTGCTCATCGGCCTGCTCGGGCTCGGCGTGGAGCGCGCGGTGATCCGCCCCATGGTCGGCCGGCCGGTCTTCGCCATCGCCATCATCACGATCGGGCTGGACATCATCATCCGGACCGTGGCGCACGCGTTCATCGGCATCAACGTGCGGCACGTGAACGACCCCTGGGGGCTGGCCACGGTGCAGCTTGGCCCGGTGAACGTCCAGCAGCGGCACGTCGCCACCGTGCTTACCGCGGCGGTGGTGGTGACGTTGCTGTTCGCGTTCTTCCGCTTCACCCGGACCGGACTCGGGATGCGAGCGGTTGCCGAGGACCAGGAGGCGGCGCTGGCGCAGGGCGTGAGCGTGGGTGCGGTGTTCGCCCTCTCCTGGGCGATGGCCGCAGGGCTTGCCGCCATCGCCGGCACCTTCGCCGCCGCCGGAGTCAGCGTCGACAATACGTTCTGGCCGATCGCGTTGTACGCCCTGCCGGTGCTCATCCTCGGCGGCCTGGACTCGCTCGAGGGCGCCGTCGTCGCCGGTTTGGTGATCGGCGTGCTTCAGTCGCTGGCCGCGAACTACCCCGCGGCGCTGTCGTGGCTCGGAGACAACCCCTCGGTCATCGTGCCGTGGCTCGTGATGGTTCTGGTGCTGGTCGTGCGGCCGTACGGGCTGTTCGGCACTCGGGAAGTGGAGCGGGTCTAGTGCTGACGAAGGATCCGGCCGCGCGGCGACCGCTGCTGCACACCACTTACGGCAGCGACATGGCGCTGTTCAACCCGAGGGCCAAGC
>CAZMXH010000270.1:0-5176 GCA_964570165.1 uncultured Actinomycetes bacterium | reverse complement strand
CTACAGTGACCACCTCCACCGGCACACCAGGCGCGTCCTCGACCTCCGCGCCCATCGCCGCGAGCGCCGCGGCGAACGACGCGTCATCGGAGCGCTGATCGCCGTAGAGCCAGTCGCGCAGGTCGCGCTCCTGCCGCCGGGCCAGCCGGACGACGGCTCGCTGATCATGCGCCTGCTTCTGAATCAACGCCAGTGTCTGTAGCACCGAATCGTGCAGATGGGCGGCCACATCGGCGCGCTCCTACGACACGATGCGCTCCCGGCGCTCGGCGGCGAGGTCCCGCCAGAGCCGCCACAGCCACGGCCCGGCGATGAGCACCAGCCCCACGATCACGACCAGGATGCCGATCAGCCCGTCAATCGTGGCCCCTAGCTGCCCCTGGCCCGCCAGGAACGCCACCACGCCTGCCACGATGACCGCGGCCCCGATCACGATCCGGATCACCGACGCCACCCCGCCGCTTCCGGTGATGGCGGCAACCCAGGGTGCCCGGGGCGATAGTGCGGCCATCCGCCGCCGCTCCTGCTCATCGGCCGTTCGCCAGATGAGCGCCACGCCGACCACGGCGAGTAGCAGCGGGACGAGCAGGCCTGGACTAACGCCCAGCGGCGTCTGCTGCACCAGCCAGATCACGCCGACGCCCAGCAGCACCAGGGCGGCCAGCTGCCCTAGATCGCCCGGGCGGGAGGGTAACCGCCGGCGCTGCCGCTTCCCCGTCCTGGTCGCCGCGGCTACCCCCGCCGGGGCCTGCTCGTCCGCCTCCCGGGCAAGGGCCTGGTCCAGCGGGGTAAACACCCACAACGCGAGATAGAGCACGACGCCGAAGCCGCCGAGCCCGGCCAGCAGCGCGAAGCCGATCCGCACGCCGAGCGGCTGCACGCCGAGATGCACCGCGAGTCCGGACGCCACGCCGCCGAGCAGCCGGCCGTCCGACCGCCGGGCGAACCGCCGGCTTCCGGACTCTTGGCGCGGACTGCCGCCCACCCACTCACCCTGGGCAGGCTGGGTCGGCGTAGTGGTCACCCTTCGATACTCACACGTCGACCGGCTTCCTGCCATGAGGGTGCGCCCTGCCGCATCCCTGAGCAGGTCCCAGGGTCGGACCCGGGAGATTCCCGATGGCAACCGGGCATGCAGCAGGGGCAACATCGGGGATATGGATGACGTGACATCCCATGGGTTAGCCGACGAACTGCGGGCGCTGCGGCGAAGCCAGGCCGACCGGATGGTCGCCGGAGTCCTCGGCGGCGTGGCGCAGCGGCTGCGCGTGGACCCGCTGCTGTTGCGGATCGCGACCGTCGTGCTGGCGCTGTTCGGCGGTGTTGGCATCGTGCTGTACGCCCTCGGGTGGCTGCTCATTCCTGCCGAGGGGTCGGACGGTTCGATCGCAGACAAGGCGCTCCGCCGCGGCGACAGGGAGCCGCGCGACAGCTCGGCCATCGCCTTGGCGGCTGGGCTGGTGATCGTCATCCTCATCGCGGCCGGCGGCACGTTCGGCTCCGGCTTCGGCTCGGTCCTGCTCGTGCTGGCCATCGTCGGGGTGGTCCTGCTGTTGCGCAGGGACGGTGACGAGGTCCACGAGCCGGCGCCGCCCACCGCGTACGGCGATGGTCCCGAGTACGCGGACCCGGGGCCGTACGGCGGCACCCCGGCCGAGGCGTTTAAGGCTGGGACCGACGAGGAGCACGCGGCGTCAGGTCCCGTCCCTCGGGCCGAGGACGGCGTGGGCCACCCGCCGTACGAGCCGCCGCCCGGCACCGGCTGGCCGGAGGGCCCCGACTGGGGACCGCCCGCGGATGCGGTCTACGTCCCACCCGGTGAGCCCGCCCCGCAGCCTCGGCCCAAGTCCTACCTCGGGGCCCTCACCCTGAGCGCCGTGGTCGTGGCGCTCGGCGTCCTCGCGGCGATCGACGCGGCCTGGGCTACGGTGCCGGCCTCTGCCTACCTCGCCACCGCCCTGGCGGTCGTGGGGCTCGGGCTGCTCGCGGGCGCCTGGTTCGGCCGCTCGCGCGGGCTGATCGTGCTCGGAGTCGTGCTCGCGCTCTCACTGGCGCCGGCGGCGTTCGCCGAGCGGTACTCGTGGGAGACCGGAAGCTACCGGTTCGCCCCGACCAGCATCGAGCAGCTGCCGAGTGGCCCGCAGAGCCACGGCGTCGGCAGCGCGGTGTACGACCTCTCCCAGCTCGAGCTCGAGGACACCGACTCCATCCATCTTGAGATCGATAGCGGCGTCGGCGAGCTTCGCGTGATCGTGCCGGAGGAGGCTGACGTCACCGTGAACGCCGAGACCGACCTGGGCGGCATCGAGCTGTTCAAGAGCTGGTCCGGCGGGCCTGGCGACAGTCGCGAGGTGACCGATCTCGGGCCGGACGGCCCGGGCGGCGGCCAGATCACTCTCGATCTCCAGAGCAGCGTCGGGAAGATCGAGGTGAACCGATGAGCCGGCACGACACCGACGTGACCTCGCTTGTGTTCGGACTTCTATTTCTAGGGATCAGCGTGATGTGGTCGCTCGTTCATTTCGACGTGCTCGGCCTGCCCGGCCTGGAGGTCGCCGTGCCGGTGCTGCTCGTCTCGGTCGGCCTCGCCGGCCTGCTCGCCTCGGTCGGGCGGATCCGGCGGGACCGCGACGAGTCCCGCTAGGCCCGCGCGGAAGCAGGCCGCGCCGCCGCGCCAACGATCACCCTCACCCGAACGCCTCGACCGACAGCACCGTCACCGACCCCAGCAGGACCGCCAGAACCAGCCGGTCGAACCAGGCATGCGGCAGCAGCCGTCCCATCCGCTGACCGATCGGCAGCAGTATGAGCACGATCGCGCAGCCGGCCAACGACTGCCACAGCCGGTCTCCTCGCAACGCGCCGACGCCCAGTAACGTCACCGACTGTGTGAGCGCAGCGAGCTGCAGCACGAGCGAGGTCGCCAGGACGAAGCCGTCGCGAGTCACGCCGAGAGCATTGATCCACGTGCCGAACAGCGCAGCGGACAAGCCCGTCGCGCCCTGCAGCGTCCCCCCGACGATCCCGACGGGCGCCGCGCCAAAGCGGGCCACCCGGCGGCTGAGATGCCAGTCGGGTCGCCGAAGCCGGGTGATCACCATCGTGATCACGAGAACGACCAGCGCGACCGCAAGCAAGCGCTCGTCCGCGATGGTGAGCACCAGGGCTCCGATGATCCCGCCGGCAGCCGCACTCACCGCGAGCACGCCCAGCAGCGGTGTCTCCTTGCGGGCGTGGCGGTTGGTCCAGCTCAGCCACGCATTCCCGACGACCGTCGGTAGCGCGAGGATGGCGACCGCGTGCTCGACACCGACGAGCGGCGTCAGGATCGGGAGCGCCACGGGCGGCAGCCCCAGCCCGGTGACCCCCTTGAGGATCGTGCCGAGCACGAACGCGATAAGCGCTGCGACGATGATGTCCCCGTCGACCATGGCAGGGCGGCTCCCGACGTGCAGCGCGGCAATCAGAACGGTGCCTAGACCGTACCGAGCACGCGCTACTCGTCAGCGTGCAGGCCCAGGCCCACGCCGTCCGGGTGGTCGAGCCGCAGCCCGGCCGCCTCGATGTAGTACTCGACGTCGGCGCCGCCACCGAGGATCGTCCCCATCACCTCGTCGACCTGCTCGTGCTCCGGCGTGCATGCCTGGTCGGTCTGGACCACGTCGAAGAACCGCAGCACCTCGTTGCCAACGTCCACACCGCCGGTGATCTCCCGGCAACCGGTGTGCGCCGTGAAGCCCTCGCCCTCGATAACCAGCCAGGCCGAGCCCTCGGTGCCGGCAGGGAGCGAGCTGGCCGCCTCGCCGGTCACGATCGTGGTGACCAGCCAGCGCGTGCCCTCGAGCGGGCGGTCCGGATCGGCTACCCGACGGTCGAGCAGCACGATCTCGGTGGCGCCGCTCGTCAGGGTCAGGCGGTCGCCGTCAAGCGCCCACGCGGGCGACGACGAGAGGAACCCGCTCAGCCATTGGTCCTGCTCGTGGCGCTCCTCGTCGCAGCCCATCTCGGTGCTCCCGACACCGGTGATCTCCAGCCTGTCGTCGCGGACGGTGACGTCCGCAAGCAAGTGGTTGCACCCCGCCAGCGCGACCAGCTGGCCGTCCTCGCCGAACTCCAGGGAGATCCGCGTCCCCTCAACCAGGTCGCGGGGGGCGCCGTCCTCGGTCACCGACTCGGAGAGAAACGTCCGCCCCAACAGCCCCTCGCTGCTGGTCTCCTCGCTGCTGGTGGCCCCCGTCCGGTCACCGCATCCCGCGGCCGCCAGCAGCACGAGGGCGGCGGATATCACACGACGTCGCACGATCATCGGACGCAGCGGCTGCTCTCGCGGTTCCGTCCGGGGCTCAGGTCCATAGCCGCATGGGCAACCCGCGGCCATCCCGGAACACGCCGAAGATCAGCAGGACGAGGTCGATCAGCGCCCAGATGGAGGTCACGACCACGCCGACGAAGGACAGCGTGAGGATCAGCATGAGCGCGCCGGTGCCCGCCTTGCCGGCGTAAAACCGGTGAACGCCGAAAGCGCCGAGGAAGAAGCAGAACAGGAAGCCGGGGAGGATCTTCTTCTCGCTGACCGTCGGCACCGGCGGCGGTGCGTACCCGCGGGGGACGGGCATCCGCGGGCGGCGCGGGACGAGATCGTCGATGACCGTGGCCAGCTCTCCGTGCGTCTTGGCGCCGTAGACCGCACCGAGCCGTTCGTCCAGCTCGTCCAGCTCGAGCCGGCCGTCCGAGGCCGCCCGGCGCACCATCTCCGCGACGACCTCCCGCTGCGAGTCCGTGGCACGCAGATGGGGCGACTGTTCGCGCGGGTCGTAGCTGATCGTCGTCACGGGCCGGTTCACTCCCATTCGATAGTGCCCGGCGGTTTGCTCGTTATGTCCAATACTACGCGGTTGACCTCGCGGACCTCGTTCGTTATCCGCGTCGAGATGCGCTCGAGCAGGTCGTACGGAAGCCGCGACCAGTCGGCGGTCATCGCGTCCTCGGAGCTCACCGGACGCAGCACGACGGGGTGGCCGTACGTGCGGCCGTCGCCCTGCACGCCGACCGAGTGAACGTCGGCCAGCAGCACGACCGGGAACTGCCACACCTCGCGGTCCAGCCCGGCGGCGGTCAGTTCGTGCCGGGCGATCGCGTCCGCGCGCCGCAAGATGTCGAGCCGGTCCTCGGTGAC
>CAZMXH010000269.1:4604-5202 GCA_964570165.1 uncultured Actinomycetes bacterium | reverse complement strand
CGGTGTCTCCACGCGGGCGGCCGCCGCGCTGTTCGCGATGCGCCACGGGCTGCTTCGCTGCCTCGATCCGATCGAGTGAGCTCGGCCCCGCAGCGGGCTATGGGGTAAACGCCTCATGACGCCGCCTCCATGCGTCGGCGACGGTGTACCAGTCGCGGTGAGGGTCACCGCAGCAGAGGAGGCGAGTCGGATGCCCAAGTACGTGATCGAGCGCGCGGTTCCCGGCGCCGGACAGATGAGCTCCGAGGAGTTGCACGCTCTTGCCGCGAAGTCCAACGGCGTGCTGGACGGCATGGATGGCGACATCCAGTGGGTGCACAGCTACGTCGCCGAGGACCGGCTGTTCTGCGTCTACAACGCCGACAACAAGGAACTCGTCCGCGAGCACGCTCAGCGCGGTGGGTTTCCCTGCGACCACGTCCGCGAGGTCAGGGCCATCATCGATCCCGTGACCGGGGAGGCCTGAGCGGCATTACCGGAGCGGCCGGTCGCGGGCCTCAGGGGTTGGTGGCCGCGGCCCGCCGGGGTTGGCGCCAAGCGCGGCCCGCGACGGGGAAGGGCGCGGAGGACCCGTGGCCGGGGCGGTTCGGTGAAAAAA
>CAZMXH010000269.1:0-4594 GCA_964570165.1 uncultured Actinomycetes bacterium | reverse complement strand
CCCCCCCGGGCCGGGGGGCCGCCCGCCCCCCCTCCCGCGGGGGGCCGGGCGGGGCCCCGGTGTGTGGGCCCCCCCCCCCCGGCCGGCTTGGGCGCCAAGCGAGGCACGCGACGGGCATGGCAGCTGAGGACCCTTGACAGGGCAGATTCGTTATAACAATATAAGCTTCGCTGTCACCAGTTCCAGCGAAGGGGCATCCAATGCGCGTGCGTCGTCCCATCCTTCGATCACTGCCCGTCGCGTTCGTCATGTCAGTTCTCATCGCCGCCTGCGGGGGCGAGGACGCGGTTGACGTACCGGACGAGGTCGCGCAGGACAGCGCCGATGAGGAGGAACAGGAACCGGCGGGCGAGGAGGGTGACGGCACCGTCGAGATCTCCTATCTGACCCACTGGCCACCGGAGCAGGTGGCCGCACTGGAGTCCGCCATCGAACGGTTCCAGGAGCAGGAGCCGGGCGTCGAGATCGAGGTGCGGGCCGTACCATTCGGCAACTTACTCAGCACCCTGCGCGCGCAGGCCGCCAGCCCCGCCGGCCCGACCATCACGAGCATCTACGATCTGTGGTTGCCCGAGCTCGTCAGGGACGGCATAGCCGCGCCGCTGCCGGAAGCTGATCGTGGCGCGCTCGAGAGCGGGTGGCCGTCCAACTTGCTTCAGGCGGCCAGCGTGGACGGGGAGCCATACGGCTACCCGAACGAGGTCAACACCTACGCGCTGAACTACCGCACGGACGTGTTCGAGGAGGCAGGCGTCGACGCGCCGCCCGCCGACTGGGACGAACTGCTCCAAGCAGCCGAGGCGATAGTCGAGAGCGGTGCCGCGGAGCAGGGTTTCGGGCTGATCAACAGCTGGCCGGCCGGCGTAGTGCACCCGTGGCTGTCGCTGGTCGCGTCCAATGGCGGAGACCTCATCGTCGATGGAGCACCGGCCATCGATTCGCCCGAGGCCAGCGCCGTCGTGGGGCTCTACCAGCAACTCGTCGACGAGGGCCTGACGGACCCGGCGCTCGGCACGGCCGACGCCACTACTGCCGGTCCGTACCTGGAGCACTTCGCCAACGGGAATACTGGCATGATCATCATGGCCAATTGGTGGCAGAGCGCATTGCAGGACGCGATGGGTGACGAATTCGACAATGTCGCAACCGCTCCCGTGCCCGTCGGCCCTAGCGGAGACAGTCCTCACGGCGTGTCGTACTCGTGGCTCACCATCGTCAACGACAACGCCTCGGACGCCGAGAAAGAGGCGGCATGGCGGTTCCTCGCGTGGCTGAATGGTCCGGACAGCGGCGAGGATGGTTCCTCGGCCATGGGCGACCTGCTGATGTCGATGGGCATTCTGCCGAGCCGGACGAGCGACCTCGAGACCCACGCCGCAGAGCTCGATACTCCATTTCTCTCGACCTATGTCGAGGGCATCCCGGACGCCTCCCCCTTCCCCATCATCCTCGGCGGCGAGGAGATGACCAATGCTCTGCAGGAGCGGCTGGAGAACGTGATGTTCGGGCAGCTCGATGCCGGTGAGGCCGTGGCGGAGGCGCAGCAGGAGGCGGAGTCGATCCTGGACCGCGCGGCACAGTGACGGCCACCGCCGCGCCGCCGAGTTGGCGGGCCGGACCAGCGGCGCACCCGCCGGGCGGATGGAAGACCGCAGCGAGGGCCCGGTGGACGGTCGTCATGCTTGGCCCGGGGCTGGCGATCGTCACGGTGTTCGTCATCGTGCCGATCTTGCTCACGGCGTGGATCAGCGTTCATGACTGGTCGATGTTTACCCCGCTGACCAGGATGGACTTCGTAGGCTTCGACAACTACCGGGAGATTCTCAGCGACCGGACGTTCCGGCAGGCGGTGGTCAACACGGCCGCGTACACGGTGCTGAGCGTGGCTCTCATCGTGCCATTGGCGCTCGGGACGGGCATGCTGCTGAACTCAGCCCGGCTCCGCGGCCGCACTGCCCTTCGCACCATCTTGTTCGCGACGTACATGATCCCGACCGTGGCAGTGGCGATCATCTGGTCCGGTCTGTATGAGCCTCAGTACGGCCCGATCAACCAGGTGTTGCAGGGTGTGGGGCTGCCACCGCAGGCCTGGCTCGGCTCGGTCGACCTGGCGCTGATCTCCTTGGTGATCTTCAACGTCTGGCAGTTGCTGGGCTACTTCGCGGTGCTCTTCCTCGCCGGCCTGATGCAGATCCCATCTGACCTCTATGAAGCGGCGGCATTGGACGGTGCTGGCGCGGTGCGGCAGGCCACGCACATCACCGTTCCGCTGCTACGCCGGACGACCACGTTCGTTGTCATCATCTCCGCGATCAACTCGGTGCAGGTCTTCGACCCGATCTACGTGCTGACTCAGGGCGGCCCAGCGAACAGCACCAACGTGCTCAGCTACCACATCTACCGCACAGCGTTCGACTTCGGCAGCGCCGGCCGAGCCAGTGCCATGGCGTTCATCATGCTCGCCGTGCTCGCGCTTGCAGTGGCTCCCGTGTTGCGGCTGGGAAGGGAGCGCTGATGCGCCGCTCGCTGACGGGACGAGCCCGCGGAGCCCGAACGGCGCAGTACGCACTGATGGCTGCGGCGGCACTGTTCGCCGTCTTCCCGCTGTACTGGATGCTCGTCTCGAGCTTGAAGCCCGCCGATGAGCTGCAGCAGTTGCCGCCGACCTGGATGCCCGCGGAGCCCGTCGGTGCCGCATATCGGGCCGTGTTCGAGGTGCTGCCGTTCGCCCGGGCCATCCTCAACTCGTTCGTAATTGCAGGAGGGACCACGGCGGGCATCGTGGTCACCAGCCTGATGGCGGGGTATG
The DNA here is from genome assembly GCA_964570165.1 of uncultured Actinomycetes bacterium. Lineage (GTDB taxonomy): Bacteria > Actinomycetota > Actinomycetes > Jiangellales > Jiangellaceae > JBMCTR01. The sequence goes on along the minus strand of CAZMXH010000269.1, from coordinate 1,785 downwards.
TCTTCGCGAAGTACCGGTTCCGGGGTCGTGAGGCGTTGTTCTTCGTCGTGCTGGCGACCATGTTCCTGCCGCCCATCGTGATGCTCGTCCCGCTATTCCGCATGATGCAAGGACTCGGCTTGGTCGACACACATTTCGGTGTGATGCTGCCGTTCTTGGCAAATGCGTTCGGCATCTTTCTTATGCGGCAGTTCATCGCCGGGGTGCCCGATGAGCTGATCGACGCTGCCCGGATCGACGGGGCCTCCGAGGGAGCGGTGCTGTTCCGCATCGTCGCACCGTTGGTCGCGCCAGGGCTGGCAGTGCTGGTGCTCTTCGCCTTTGTCTTCCACTGGAATAGCTTCCTGTGGCCGCTGACCATGCTGCAGTCTCAGGACATGCAGACGGTCGTGCTGGCAATGAACAACCTGATGTCCTACACGACCAGCGTGCGGTTCCAGAACGTCGTCATGGCAGGGGCAGCGATCAGCATCCTGCCGAGCATCCTGCTTTTCCTAGTGCTCGGCCGGTATTTCGTGCGCGGCATCCTACAAACAGGAATCCGCGGATGAGCGGCGAGTGGGTTGGCGTCGATGCCGGGGGCACCACGACCCGGGTGGGTGTCGCGGGTACCCGCGGCCTTGCTGGCCGCGCGGCGGCGGCGACGCCGGCGACGTTGGGCGAGTTCGTTGCCACCGTCGAGAAGCTGTGCCGGGAGCTCGGCGTGACCGGACCGGTCAAAGGTGTGGGGGTGGGTGTGCCCGGAGTGGCCGGGGAGTGGGTGCCGAACGTGCCCTATCTGGCGTCGCCCGACCTGTCCGAGGTGCTTTCCCGGCGGCTCGGTGGCCCTGTGACGTTAAGCAACGATGCTCAGCTAGCGCTTCTCGGCGAGGCACGAGAAGGTGCCGCCTCCGGCTGCCGAAGCGCCCTGCTCGTCTCGGTCGGTACGGGGGTCGGCGGCGCGCTGCTGGTCGACGGGCGCGTCATGCGGGGCGCCCATGGCAGCGCCGGCGCTATGGGGTGGCTCGTCTTGGATCCCTCCGATGCCGGTGACCCGAACCGCGGGGCGCTGGAGCGGCGGCTTGCTGGTCCCGCCTGGAACAGAGCAGGCGCCGAGCTCACTCCGGCGCGCGACTCCTACGGTCTGATCGCATCCGCCCGTAACGGTGACCGGGACGCCGCAACGGTCGTGGCACGGATGGGCCGGGATCTCGGCGCGGCCATTGCAGGTGCGGGGAGCCTGGTCGATCCCGAGGTAGTGGTTGTCGCGGGAGGGTTGGCTGCCGCGTTCGACCTACTACATCCGGCGATCGTTGCGGCGATTGAGCGGTGGGGGTCGCCACAGCTTCGCCGGGTACCCGTGCGTCCGGCGGCACTAGGGGCGGATGCCGGCCTGGTCGGCGGCGGGTACGCCGCGAGGGAGGGGGATGGCGCCTGGTGGTGACCGTCGACCCGAACGCCCCTATTCCCCTCTACCACCAAGTGGAGAGGGCGATCCGCGAACGCCTCCGTTCCGGGGCCTGGGCACCAGGAACCCAGATTCCGACCGAGGACGAGTTGTGCGAGCAGTTCCGGGTCAGCCGCATCACTGTCCGCCACGCCCTGCGAAACCTGGTCGCGCAGGGCTTGCTCGAGCGCGGCCGTGGCCGCGGTACCTTCGTTCGCGACACCACGCTTACCGCAGGGGCGCGAGGGCTTACCTCGTTCACATCAGAGATGCAGGCGCTCGGCCTCACCGCAGGCGGCCGCACGATCGAGTCCGGTGTGGTGTCCGCAGCCGAGGATGTCGCGACCGCCCTCGACGTG
>CAZMXH010000268.1:0-5207 GCA_964570165.1 uncultured Actinomycetes bacterium | reverse complement strand
CGTTCTCGGCGGTCTCCGGCATCGAGTCGGTGTCGTATGCGGCCTGCAGCGCGGTGTTGACGAAGCGCCACCCGATGGTGGTGTCGAAGACCTGCGCTTGGCCGCGGTCGTACGGCGCCTGTGCCTTGGGCAGCACGAGCGGCGCCCGTGACATCGACTCGACTCCACCGGCCACGACGACGTCCGCCTCGCCGGTGCGGATGGTCCGGGCGGCGTAGGTCAGCGCCTCCATGCCGGAGCCGCACAGCCGGTTGACCGTCACGCCCGGGACCGACTCCGGCCAGCCTGCCAGCAGCACGGCCATCCGGGCCACGTTGCGGTTGTCCTCACCCGCCTGGTTGGCGCAGCCGAGGATCACCTCGTCGACCGACGCCGGATCGATCGCCGGATGCCTCTCCAGCAGCGTGCGCATGGTGTGCGCCGCGAGGTCGTCTGGGCGGACGGCGGCGAGCGAACCCGCGTACCGCCCCACCGGCGTACGAACTCCGTCGACCAGGTAAGCATCGGTCATGGTGAGCCGCCGATCTGGAAGGGCAGTGGACCTCCCCCAGGTTACCGTGGCTCAACGGGACCAATTGTCCGGTTACTCGGGATCGTTCGCCGCGACGCTGCCGCCGATCTCGCGCGAGCGGCCGCGGAACTCGGCGATCAGTTCCTCGCCACGTCGCACCGTCACGTCGTAGATGCCGTTGCGGCCGTAGCGTGCCCGCTCGTCGGCTTCGGCCACCAGCACGTCACCCAGGCGGGCGGGCGCGACGAAGACGATGTCGCAGGCCTGTGCCACCGCGACCTTGTCGTAGGAGTTGCATGCGAACGCGAACGCCGAGTCTGCGAGCGCGAAGACGAAGCCGCCGTGGCAGATCGCATGCCCGTTCACCATGTCGTCGCGAACCCGCATGGTCAGCCTGGCATGCCCGGGGCGGATCTCGTCGAGCGTCATGCCCAGCGCCTGGGAGGCGGCGTCATCCGCCCACATCGCGGCGGCGGCGCGCTCCGCCCGCGCCTGTGCGTCAGCGGCGTCAGTCACCGCTGCTCGGGGCAGCGGCCTGGTCGGCCTCCGCTGCCGACTCGACCACTCCCGCTCGTTCCCGCAGGCCGTCGAGCAGCCGGTAGCGACGCGGGTCCTCCGCCGCGGCGAGCGCGCCGAGCACGCTGGCCACCCAGGACCATCCCAGCCGCTCACCCCAGACGAGCGGGCCCAGCGGGTAGTTGACGCCGAGCCGCATCGCGGTGTCGACGTCATCCGCGCTGGCCACACCGGCGTCGACGGCGTCTGCGGCGAAGGCCGCAAGCATGGCGACGGTTCGGGCGACGACCAGGCCGGGTGAATCCGGAAGAATCGTGACCGCGGCCCCTGCGGCCTGCAGGCAACCGACCGCGGCGGCGATTGCTTCGGGCGACGCGTTCGGCGGCGGAGCCACAGCCAGCCGGGTCGCGCTGCCGTAGTCGAACGCAAGGTCGACCAGCACGGCGGTCTCGTCCACGTCCGCGCTGATCTCGGACGCGGTGCGACCGTCGGTCAGTTGGAGCACCACGCGGTCGGCGGGCCGGATCCGCACCGGACCCGTGCCTTCCGAGCGGAGCACGGTGATTCCCGCCGTCTCGAGCCTGCCCGCCAACGCCTCGAGCGGGTCCCCGGCGCCGTGCACCACCACGTGGTGGGGAGGCGGGGCCTGCTCCGCCGTCGCAGGGTCAGGGCGAGAGGTGCCTTCATAGAAGCCGCCGCCAGCCTTATGACCCAAGCGCCCCTCGGCGACCATCGATGTCTGCAGTTCGGACGGCTCGAATCGGGGGTCGCGTCCGAAGGCCTCCCAGACGCTGCGCGTGACGGCCGCGTTGACGTCCTGCCCGATCATGTCGGTGAGCTCGCAGGGACCGAGCGGGAAGCCGCCGGACTCGCACAGCACGGCGTCGAGCGTCGCAGGGTCGACGAGTTGTGCGCTCAGCAGCCGGAACGCCTCCGCGTAGTACGGGCGGGCGACACGGTTGACGATGAACCCCGGGGTGGAGGCGCAGCGCACCGGCGTCTTGCCCCACTCCTGCACCGCGGCCACGAGAGTGTCGATGACGTCCTTGTCCGTCGCCTCCCCGTTGACTACCTCGACCAGCGGCAACAGCGGCGCCGGGTTGAAGAAGTGCAGGCCGGCGACGCGGTGCGGGTGCTCCAGGCGGGCGGCTATGTCGGTGACCGACAGCGACGACGTGTTCGTGGCCAGGATCGCGTCCGCCGAGCAGACCGCCTCGAGGGTGGCGAACGTCTCGCGCTTGACCGCGAGATCCTCCGCGACGGCCTCGATGACGAGCCCGCAGTTCTGCAGGTCGGTGACGGAGGCGGCTGCGGACAGCCGGTCGCCGGCCGCGCGCGCGTGGCTTGGGTCGAGGCGGCCCTTGTCGGTGAGCCTCCCCAGGCGCTGCTGAATCCGCCGGATCGCCTCGTCGGCCGCCCCTGGGATGGCATCGTGGATCCGGACATGATGCCCACCGATTGCTGCCACCTGGGCGATTCCGGCACCCATCGTGCCGGCTCCTACGACTCCGACGGGTGTGTTGCGATCGAAATCAGCCATGGCGCGAAGTCTGCCGTACCTGTGAAGCCGCCGCAGGAGGCCACGCCCGATTATCGGACCATTTCGGTCGTACCGGACGACCGCAGGTCACTTGGTGCGCCCGGCGTCGCCCGGCGCGTGTTTGGGGTGTACGTGGTGGCGCGCGCGTGACAGCCTAGACGTCAAAGCGTTCCATCCCGTTACATCGCGCAGCGTAGCGCCCGGAGGTTGCCGTGCCCGTGGACGAGCTCATCACCCGCCACCAGCAGACCCTCGACGACGCGCTGGCGGCCATCCGCTCCCGAGCCTACTTCTCCGCCTACCCGGAGTCGCCCAGCCCGCGCATCTACGGCGAGAACGCCGCGGCGGACGGCGTCGCCGCGTACGAGGCGCACCTGGGCCGCGACTTCCCGCTCGACACGCCCGGCTCCGACGGGCGCGTGGCGACCGAGCGCAGCCCGTACGGCCCGGAGCTCGGCATCCGCTACCCCCGCGTCCGGCCCGAGCCCACGGCACTGGACAACCTGCTCGGCGCCGTAACGGCAGCGATACCCGGATGGCGGGAGGCAGGGCCGGGCGGGCGCTCGGGCGTCTGCCTGGAGATCCTGGCCCGGTTGCACGCGCGGAGCTTTGAACTTGCGAACGCCGTCATGCACACGTCGGGGCAGGCGTTCGTCATGGCGTTCCAGGCCGGAGCGACCCATGCGCTGGACCGGGCTCTGGAGGCGGTGGCCTGGGCGCATGAGGAGCAGATCCGGATCCCTACCGTCGTCAACTGGGAGAAGCCGGTCCGAAAGGGCGAGCCGCTGCGGCTGACCAACACATTCCATGTCGTCCCGCGTGGCGTGGCGCTGGTGATCGGCTGCAACACCTTCCCGACATGGAACTCGTGGCCCGGGCTGTTTGCGTCGCTGGCAACCGGCAACGCGGTCGTCGTCAAGCCGCATCCGAGGGCGGTGCTGCCATCGGCGATCACCGTCCAGGTCGCGCGGGAGGTGCTGGACGAGCACGGGTTCGACCCGAACCTGGTCACGCTGGCGGCTGAGGACCCCGCGGACCGGCTGGCCGCGGCACTGGCCGTCCGGCCGGAGGTGAAGGTCATCGACTTCACGGGCTCGAGCGCGTTCGGCCGCTGGCTGGAGGAGAACGCCACGCAGGCGCAGGTCTACACCGAGAAGTCGGGCGTCAACACCGTGGTGATCGACTCGACCGACGACTTTCAGGGGATGTGCCGGAACCTGGCGTTCTCGTTGAGCCTGTACACCGGCCAGATGTGCACCACCCCGCAGAACATCTACCTGCCGCGGGAGGGCGTTGCCACCGACGAGGGTCACAAGTCGTTCGCCGAGGTGGGGGACGGCATCGCCGCGGCCATCAACGGGCTGCTCGGCGACGACGCGCGGGCGGTGGAGGTGCTTGGCGCGGTCGCCAACGAGGGCGTGCTCCAGCGGCTCGAGGCTGCACCGCAGGGCCGCAAGGTTGTGCTCGCCTCCCGTTCGATCGCTCACCCGAACTGGCCGGACGCCACCGTCCGGACGCCGGCCATCGTGGCGCTGGAGGCGGACGAGAGGGACGCGTACACCGCCGAATGCTTCGGTCCCGTCTCGTACCTGATCGCGACCGACTCGACGGAAGCGTCGATCGACCTGCTTCGCGACACCGTACGGGAGCACGGCGCCATGACCGCATCGGTGTACTCGACCGACGAGAAGGTGCTCGACGCTGCGGATGCGGCCGCCATCGACGCCGGTGTGGCGCTGTCGATGAACCTCACCGGCGGGGTGTACGTCAACCAGACCGCGGCGTTCTCGGACCTGCACGGCACGGGCGCGAACCCCGCGGCGTCGGCGGCGTTCACCGACGCGGCGTTCATTGCCGGCAGGTTCCGGACCGTCCAGTCCCGCGCCCCCGCGCGTCCCGCGTCCTGACCGGACACCAAGGTCAACTGGTGACAAATCACGCGACACGCCGGTGCGGCGTCGCAAGATGTGACCAGTTGATCACGCCTGGGCTGCTCGAGCACCCTCCGCGAGGGTGAGGTTCTCCCCGGTCGCCGGGTCGAAGACGTGAACCTTGGTCAGGTCGAGCCACAGGGACGTCGTCTCCCCCTCGGCAAGCTGGCTCGCGGTGTCCAGCGAAACGACAAGCTGGGTGCGCACCGCCTCCATGTCGAGTTCCCGCCCGAGGTCGTCGAGGCGCTGGGCGATTTCGTCCGGCGCTTCGAACGGGACGTACGCGTACTGCTCGTTGCCGAGCCACTCGATCACGTCGACGGTCGCGTCGAACACCATCCCACGTTCCCCGGCCGGAGCGTCGACGTGTGCGGCCTCGTCGAAGTCCTCCGGACGAGCTCCGATCAGCACTAGCTCCTGCTTGTTCAGCCGCGGCGCCCGCTGCTCGGGGATCGTCACCGCGCCGAACGGAGTGTGGAACTCGCCGTCCGAGACTGTCGCCGGGATGAAGTTCATCGGAGGCGAGCCGATGAACCCGGCGACGAACAGGTTCGCCGGCTGCTGGTAGAGCTCGCGCGGCGTCGCGAACTGCTGGAGGACACCCTTGCGCAGTACCGCTACCCGGTCACCGAGCGTCATGGCCTCGACCTGGTCGTGGGTCACGTAGACGGTGGTGATGCCGAGCCGCTTCTGTAGCCGGGATATCTAG
>CAZMXH010000267.1:0-5217 GCA_964570165.1 uncultured Actinomycetes bacterium | reverse complement strand
CCCGCTTGTTTCGCTGCACTTCTGGACACGCCGGAGGCAGGTCGGTGGCTCCTGGGTCCTGCGGCGGGCGGCGCCTGCGCGCGGCGGCGGTACCGAGATGGAACTCTCGTTCTGGACTCCGAGTGGGACACGCCGGACGGCAGCGTGCGGGTGACCGACTTCATGCCGGTGAGAGCTGAAGCGCCAGATGTCGTGCGGATCGTGGAGGGTCTGAGCGGGGCGGTACCGATGTACGGGGAGCTGCGGCTGCGCTTCGACTACGGCCATGTTGTCCCGTGGGTCCGCAACATCGGCGGTGCCATCGAGGCAGTGGCCGGTCCCGATGCGGCCTGGTTGCGCACCTCTGCGCCACTCACCGGCCGAGACTTCCGGACCGTTTCCGAGTTCACCGTCCACGCCGGTGAGAAGGTGCCGTTCGTCCTTACCTGGGCACCGAGCTACCAGCGCCGGCCTGCGCGCGTCGACCCGTTGCAGGCGTTGTCCGACACCGTCGAGTCCTGGCAGCGGTGGTCCGCGGGCGCCGCCACTGCGAGCCGGTGGGGCGAGGCGATACGTCAGTCGCTGGTGGTGCTCAAGGCGCTCACCTATGCGCCGACCGGTGGCATTGTGGCCGCGGCCACGACGTCACTGCCCGAGCAGATCGGTGGCCAGCGCAACTGGGACTACCGCTACGGCTGGTTGCGTGACGCGACCTTCACTCTGCAGGCGCTGATCGCCGCCGGACACATCAGCGAGGCCAAAGCGTGGCGCGACTGGCTGCTCCGTGCCGTAGCAGGCGACCCGGGCACCCTGCAGATGATGTACGCCCTGGACGGCAGCCGGCGGATGCCCGAGCTCACCCTGCCGTGGCTGTCCGGCTACGAGGGATCTTCGCCGGTACGCATCGGCAACGCCGCCGCAGAGCAACTCCAGCTTGACGTATGGGGCGAGGTGCTCGACGGGCTCTACCTGGCCCGGCAGGCCAGGCTCGCCCCGGACCACGACGCGTGGGACCTTCAGGTCGCCCTGCTCGACCATCTGGAAGGCTGCTGGCGAGATCCGGACAACGGCCTGTGGGAGATGCGCGGGCCGCGCCGCCACTTCACCCACTCCAAGGTCATGGCTTGGGTCGCCGCCGACCGCATGGTTCGAACTGTGGAGCGAACCCGGCGGCCCGGCCCCGTCCGGCGCTGGGAGCGCCTGCGCGACGCGATCCACGCCGACGTGCTCATGAACGGCTACGACGCCGATCGCGGGACGTTCGTGCAGGCGTACGGCAGCACCGATCTCGACGCGAGCCTGCTGCTCCTTCCGCGGGTCGGATTCCTTCCCGGCACCGATCCTCGGATCGTGCGCACGATTGACGCCATCCAGCGTGAGCTGACTCAGTCCGGTCTGGTGGTCCGGTACCGCACCGAGGCGGCCCACGATGGTCTCCCGGCGGGCGAGGGGGCGTTCATCGCCTGCAATTTCTGGCTCGTCGACGCACTCCACCTCGCCGGCCGGCACCAGAACGCGGTAGAAGTTTTCGAGCGGGTCCTATCGCTGCGCAACGATGTTGGGCTGCTCAGCGAGGAGTGCGATCCGCTGACCGGCCGTCATCTCGGCAACACGCCACAAGCGCTGAGCCACTTCGGCGTCGTGCTCAGCGGCCTCCAGCTCGATCACCGGCGTCCGCACCGCAGCGACGAGCCCATCCACCCCCTGGCGGCCGTTCGAGGTGAGGATTGACCGACCTCCGCTCACCGGAAGGCGAGAACGTAGATCAGCTCAACGACGGCAAGGGTGACGACCACGGCAGCCACAGCCACGGGCAGCCGCCCGTCGGGCAGTGCCCGGCGCGTCCCCACGGCGGCGCGGGCCGCCCGGTAGCGGCGCGCCGCCAGCAGGACGACTGCGCCTGCCAGTGGCAGGGCCACCGCTGCGAACGCGACCGCGACCACGCCGATGTCCGGGACTGTGATCCGCGCGGCGATCAACACCGCTGCGAGCAGGGCCAGGCCGGTACGTGTCCAGGCTAGTGCGGTGCGCTCGTTCTGCCGACCGCTGTCGAACGGCTGCGGCGAGGTGTTCATCGCGTCGTGAGCACCGCTACCACGATCACGACGCCGACCACGACGAGCCCGAAGGCCAGCAATGGCGCCAGCGAGAGGGACGGCAGCGGACGCGACTGGCGCAGGGCCCGCTCGGCCCTGGCCCACCGGACGAGCGCCACGACGCTGGCAAGCCCGCCGAGCACGGCCAGGATCGTCACCAGCGCCTGCCGCACACCGAGCGCGGCGGGCACACCCAGGCCCTCCAGGGCAACACCTGAGACCAGCAGTGCCAGCGCCGTACGGATCCACGCCAGGAACGTCCGCTCATTGGCGAACGTGAACCGGGCGTCCGGCTCCTCACCGACTCCATACACCAGGCGCGGCCACCTCGGCCGCCCCTGGTTGGACGCGCGGAATCTGTCGATGCCCACAAAACGTCAGCATCTCACGGTGACGAGCCGGCTCACGGGGGTCAACGGAGTATCGCTACGGTGCCCTGCACTCCGAGGTGGTTAGCGTGCCGATCAGCACCACTGCTCGAGGGATCTGGGATCTCGCCGCCGACACCGTGGGTCACCTCCGATACGTCCCAGGCGCGATACTGAGTATGTGGTGAAGCGACGGCGGTTGTTGATCGTCGCTGTAACGGCGCTGATGGTTGCCGCAGTCGCGATCGCGTCCCTGTTCAGGGTGTTCACCGGGTCCGTGGAGGCGCCGTCCCCCGCTGCAGGCAACGAGGTGCCGGCCATTCCCGACCGTCCGCTAGTGCGCATCGCCGCCGCCGGGGACACCGGGACGGGCGACGCCAACGAGAGAGCCATCGCCGAGCAGATGGCGAGGCAGGCCCGGAAGAGTGGTTGTTATGACGGCCTTGTGCTTCTCGGCGATCTCGTCTACGACGACGGAGACGCCGAACTCGTCGACCGAACTGTGAAGCAGCCGTTCGCCGACCTGCTCGACAAAGGCGCCACGCTCGTGCCAGTTCTCGGCAACCACGACTACCAGAGTGACGATCAGACCATGATCATGGCGACCCTCGGTCACGAGCGCACCTGGTACGTCCAGCGCATCGGACCGGTACGGATTATTGTGCTCGACACCGAACGGACTGGAGATCCGCAGCAGACGCAGTGGCTGCGCGAGACCCTTGCCGTAGCCCAAGAGCCCGGCACTTGGACCATCGTCGCGATGCACAAGCCGGCCTACTCGGCCGGACAGCACGGGTCGGACGAGATTGTCCGGGCCCAGTGGGCGCCACTGTTCGCCGAACACGACATCCCCGTCGTACTCGCTGGTCATGACCACGACTATCAACGATCACAGCTCATTGACGGCGTGACGTACGTCGTCTCGGGCGCTGGCGCCAAGGTTCGCCCGACGGGACGCGCGGACTTCACCGCCGTGAGCTCGTCGACTCAGCATTATCTCGACATGCTCGTCTACCACCAACGCATCGTGGTGCGAGTCATCGATCAGTCAGGAGCGCTGGTTGACACCTTTACGATCAGCCCCTGAGTGCTCTACGACCAGGCGAGATCTCGTCTGGTATCCGTCGCGAGGATATGAACCGCTCACATGCCGGTGGGCCACGGCGAGATCGGCTGGGCTCCTGTTAGCGGGTGCCTCGGTGGCTGAACCGGGCGGCGCGCCTGTGCACCCGGCGGTCCACACCGGGCCGCGGCCCGCTCACCGGGTCGCGTAGGTATACGTAGAACTCGCGCTTCGCGAGCTCCGTGACCAGGAGGTAGGCCAGTACGAGCGCAGCCAGCACGGCGAAGAACACTGCCGGGAGAGACGCGAACCCCAACACCGCGGCGAGTGGTGACATGGGCAGCGCCGCCCCCACGGCCACCACGGCGAGAACTGCGATGGTCAGCAGCCGACCGGGCGAGCTGCGAACGAAGGGTACCCGTCGGGTCCGGATCACGAAGATGATCAGGCATTGGGTGGCGAGGGACTCGACGAACCAGCCGGAGCGGAACAGCGCGGGGCCCGCGTGGAAGACGTTCAGCATCACCGCGAAGGTAAGGAAGTCGAAGACCGAGCTGATCGGTCCGAAGATCATCATGAACCGCCGGATGAAGCCGATGTCCCACTGCGAGGGCCGGCTGATCTGTTCCGGGTCGACGCGGTCGGTGGGGATGGCCAGCTGGCTGGAGTCGTAGAGCAGGTTGTTGAGCAGGATTTGCGGCGGCAGCATCGGCAGGAACGGCAGGAACGCCGACGCCGCGGCGGCGCTGAACATGTTGCCGAAGTTGGACGAGGTGCCCATCAGCACGTACTTGATCGTGTTGGCGAAGATCCGCCTTCCCTCGACGACGCCGTCCGCGAGCACGCCCAGGTCCTTCTCCAGCAGCACCACGTCCGCCGCGTCGCGGGCGACGTCGGAGGCCGTGTCGACCGAGATGCCCACGTCGGCGACGTGCAGCGCCACGGCGTCGTTGACGCCGTCGCCCAAGTAGGCGACACCACTGCCGATGCGACGATGGCTCGCGATGAGCCGCGCCTTCTGCTCAGGGCTCATCCGAGCGAACACCCGGGCCGTGCTCAGCCGCGAGGCCAGCGCATCGTCATCGAGCTTGTCCAGCGCATCTCCCGTCAGCGTCTCGCCGACTGTGAGCCCGAGGGCGTCGCACACCTCCTCCGCGACGGTAGCGTTGTCGCCGGTGAGGACGCGCACCGACACATCGAGCCGGGCCAGGCGGGCTAGCGCGGCGGCAGCCGAGTCCTTCGGCTGGTCGAGGAAGCTGATGAAACCGGCGAGGCGCAGGTCGTTCTCGCCCGCAGCATCCACCGCCGTCTCGGCCGGCGCGGAGCGGGTCGCGACGGCGACCACTCTGCGCCCCGCGCGGAACGCGGCTTCGAGCACGGTAGCCGCGGACGGGGGAACGTCGCGGCACAACGCCAGTACGCCTTCCGGTGCGCCCTTGGTCACGAGCACCCTGCCGTCCGGGCTTTCGCAAAGGACGGACACCCGCCGGCGGTCGTGGTCGAAGGGCAGCACGTCGACACGGGCGAAGTCGTCGACCGGCTGGGAGCTCGCAGTCGGCGCCTCCCATAGCGCGACGTCGAGCGGATTACCCGCGACGGGTTTGCCGCCCTCCACCGAAGCTTCGGTGCACACCAGGCCGAGCAGCAACACCTGTTGGGATTCGCCACCCGCTGGGTCGAGCGCGTGGTCGAAGCTGAGCCGGCCCTCGGT
>CAZMXH010000266.1:0-5228 GCA_964570165.1 uncultured Actinomycetes bacterium | reverse complement strand
GCGACCGGATAGTCGGCGTGCACGTCAACCAGATCTTTCCGTCCGGCGACCCCGCCGAGTTCGAAGGGCTCACCCCCAAGGAGATGGAGTACCTCGGGTTCCTGCAGGGATTCGTGGAGTACGCCATTCATGACAAGGCGCAGTCGGCACAGCCGCAGACGCTCGCCCACGCACTGGCCGACTCACCGGCCGGCCAGCTGGCCTGGGTCGGCCAGCTGCTCGCCGCGGTCGAGCCAGCCGTGGTGCTGACGGTGGCCAACATCTACTGGTTCACCAACACCGCGGCGTCCTCGGCCCGGTTCTATTACGAGAATCAGCACAGCGAGACGTCCACCAAGCCGACGACCGTCCCGATCGGACTGGCCAGCTTCGCCAACGACATGAAGACGATCCGCAAGTTCGCCGAACGCGACCACAAGAACATCGTGTCGTGGAGCGAGTTCGACCGCGGCAGCCACTGGGCAGCCCACGACGCACCAGACCTACTGGTCAACGACCTGCGCCAGTTCTTCGCCCGGGCTCACCTAGACCAGTCCCAGGGGCAGATCGAGAGGCCAGAGTAGTGCCCACATTCGGACTAATCCACGGAGGCGGTGGCAGCGGCTGGGACTGGCACCTGGTCGTGGCTGAACTTCGCGACCGTGGGCACGACGCAGTGGCTGTCGACCTCCCCAATGAAGACCGTCGGGCCGGCTGGTGGGACTATGCCGACACCGTCGTTCAGGCATTGGGTAGCCGCCGCGATGTTGTGGTGGTAGGGCACTCACTAGGCGGTTTCACGGCACCTCTCGTGTGCGCACGGATCCCGGTCGACCTCCTGGTCCTCGTCGCAGCGATGATCCCGTCGCCGGGAGAGCTCTTCGCGGACTGGTGGACCAACACCGGCTACCAAGGCACCGGACACGACGACGTCTTCTACCATGACGTGCCGCCGGAACTCGCAGCCGAGGCGAGGCGGCGAGAGCGGGACGAGGCCGCCAAGGCATTGCAGCAGCCCTGGCCGCTCCAGGCCTGGCCGGACACGCCGACGAGATACCTCCTGTGCCGCGACGATCGCATGTTCCCCGCTGACTGGGCGCGCCGCCACGCTCGGGAGCGCCTGGGTATCGAACCTGACGAGATCGACGGCGGCCACTACATACCCCTCGCCCGCCCGCGCCAGCTGGCCGACCGGCTCGTCGCGTACGCCGCCGCAGTTCGGTGATGGCGATGAGGCGACGCCGCCCCCCGCATACAGTGGGACAGGTGGGTGACAGGTCACTCGGGAACCGCAAGGCCGCGGCCGACAGCGGCCGCTACCAAGAGAATTTGCAGGACGAGATCGACGGTGCCGCGCTATACCGGATGCTGGCGGAGCTCGAGCCGAAGCCGGAGCTCTCGGGCGTGTACCTGCGACTGGCGGAGACCGAGGAGCGACACGCAGCATTCTGGGAAGCCAAGCTGCGAGACCAGGGCGTCGAGGTCGGGCCGTGGAGGCCGAGCATGCGGGCTCGAGTCCTCAACTGGTTGGGCAGGCGCCTTGGCCCCGGCTTTCTGCTTTCCACGATCTCTGAGCAGGAGGCCGCCGGCCAGACGATGTACGACGAGCAGCCGGAAGCCGAGGGGACGACGCTCCGCAGCGATGAGCGATCGCACGCCCGGCTGCTGCGATCCATCGCGGAGACCGGAGGCGCGGGTGTCACCGGCGGGATCATCGCACGCCTGGAAGGGCGGCATCGCACGATCGGCGGGAACGCGTTGCGTGCGGCTGTGCTGGGCGCCAACGACGGTCTCGTCTCCAATCTCGCTCTCGTGATGGGGGTTGCGGGCGCCGCATTCTCGAATGAGGCGATCCTCATTGGCGGACTGGCCGGTCTGCTGGCCGGATCGTTCTCCATGGCGCTGGGCGAGTGGGTCTCAGTGAAGAGCTCGCGGGAGCTCCACGAGCGGCAGCTTGCGGTGGAGGCCGCGGAGATCGCCGAGATTCCGGAGGAGGAGACCGAGGAGCTCGTGCTGATCTACCAGGCCAAGGGGCTATCCGAGGATGACGCGCGGGTGTTGGCCAAGCGCATCATGGCCAACGAGGAGATCGCCCTGGAGACCATGGCGCGGGAGGAGCTGGGGATCGACCCGGAGGAGCTTGGCGGTTCGCCGTGGACCGCTGCCGGAGCGTCCTTCCTGCTGTTCGCTGTCGGGGCGATCGTTCCAGTGCTGCCGTTCCTGTTCGCCACAGGAATGACCGCGATCTTCAGCAGCTACGCGTTCTCTGCGCTCGTTCTGTTCGGCCTCGGCGCAGGCATCTCACTGCTCACTGGACGGGGCGTCCTGTTCACAGGCTTCCGTCAAATGCTGCTCGGCCTGGCCGCAGCCATTGTCACCTACGGGGTCGGTTGGATGCTCGGCGTCACCGTCGGATAGAGACGGGCCGGGCCTGCTAGTGGCCCTTATCGCTTGACGATGCCGGCTTCGTGGGCGAGTAGTCCGGCTTGGGTGCGATTGGCGCAGCCGAGCTTGACGAGCATTCTGGATACGTAGCCCTTGACGGTCGCCTCCGAGAGGTACAGCCGGTTCGCGATCTGGGCGTTGGACAGTCCCTCGCCGAGCCAGCCAAGCACCTCGAGTTCCCGTTCCGTGAGCGATCGGGCGAGTTGCTACGCCCGCTGGCGGGTGGCGTGCTGGTCGGTTGAGGCGGCGACAAGTCGACGTGCGGCGGCCGGCGATAGCACGGTGTGTCCTTCCGCGGCCACCCGTACGAGGCCGATCAGGTCTTCTGGAGGGGTCGATTTGACGAGGAACCCGGAGGCGCCGGCGCGCAGCGCACGTAGGACGTAGTGGTCGGCGTCGAAGGTGGTCAGCACCACGACGGCCGGCGGGTCGGGCAGTTGGTTGATGCGCTCGATCGCGGTAAGTCCGTCGACGCCAGGCATACGCAGGTCCATGAGCACCACGTCGGGACGGTTCCGTACGACCGCTTCAACCCCGGCGGCGCCGTCGTGCGCTTCGTCAACGACGTCGAGATCGACCGCCGAGCCGAGGATCGTGCGCAGGTGGGCGCACACCATCGGTTCGTCGTCGACGACGACCACCGTGACGGTCATCGATCACCCTTCCACTAGGGGTGCACCGGCTGTCCGGTCGGGACGTAGGCGGGAAGCGTTGCCTCGAGATGAAACCCACCGTCAGGCAGCGGCCCCGCGCGCAGCGTCCCTTGTATGAGCTCGACGCGTTGCCGGAGGTTGGCGATGCCCGAGCCGGAGCCGGTCGCGGCCAGTGCGGCGTCGGCAGGCTGGGTCGATGCGGTGTTGCGGATCGCGATGCGTACCTGGGTCGGGTCGTACCGCACCCGCACGCTTGCTTGCGCCCCGGGGGCATGCTTGCGCACGTTGGTCAGAGCCTCCCGAACGACGCGGTATGCCGTGTGTGCCACCACTGGCGAGGCAAGGCGTGGGTCGCCATCCGCGGTCAACTCGGCCGGTACGCCCGCTGCCGCCGAGTCCGCGGCCAGTTCGGCGAAGTCGGATGACGAGGGAGGTGCCCCTTCGAGCGCTTCAGGCGAATCGCGTCCGTCCGGCGCCGCCTGCAGGATGCCGATCAGATCACGCAGCTCCTCCAACGCCTGGCTGCCGCCGACACGAAGTTCCTCCGCGGCCTGCCGGGTCGCCTCGTCGGTCGCGGTCATCCGCAGAGCGCCGGCCTGCAGCACCATCAGGCTCACCCGATGCGAGACCACATCGTGCATCTCACTGGCCAACCGGGCGCGCTCGTCGGCGCGGGCCTGCTCTGCAATCAGGTGCTTCTCACGTTCGGCCCGTTCGGCTCGCTCGGTCAGCGCCCGCACCAGCCGCCGGCGGGCGTCGATGTACACCGCCAGCAACGGTCCGACGGCGGTGCGAAGCAGCCCGATAGTCATGACCGAGGCCGACGGTTCCCACGGTCGCATGACGATGAGCGTCAGCACGGCAACCCCGACTAAGGCCTTCCGGCGGCTTCCACAAGCAAGCATCGGCGCGTACGCCGCCAGCACAGTGGCGTAAGGAGCCCACAGGTTATGGTCATTCGCTGGCGTCAGCGCGCCCAAGGGCCAGATCAACAGCGTTACGGCAAGGGTGAAGGCGGCCAGGACGCCTAGGACTGCGATCGGAAACCGCCGCCGAACCGCCAGCGCGGAGCACGCGACCGCCTGTACGACCAGCAATACCCAGGCGAGGGTGCCCGGGTGAGAGGGCCACCACGACCCGCCCACCAGCGTCACCACGGTGTCCAACACGACGAAGAACACCGTGATCGTTACGTCGGTCGTGGCCTGACGCGCGGATTGGAAGAGGGGGCCACGCATCTTTGAAGGCTACGTGACGTCAAGCGACCCGTCGCGGCGAGAGAAACCTTCGACAGTGCAACAACCAACGAAAGTAGCACCAGCCGACGAGTCGCACACCGTTCGTCGGTCACGGTCACGACTGTTGGCCGTGTCGCGCGGCACCCGGCCTGCCGTGGACTGGACGCATGACGACGAACAAGACAGACGCAACAACCACGCCGCAGCTGGGAACCTACGAGATCGACACCGACAACTCGTCGGTGACGTTCAAGGTCCGGCATCTGTTCGGGCTCGCTTCGGTACGCGGCACCTTCACGATCCGGGCGGGGACGGTCAACGTCGCGGAGCCGGTCAGCGACTCAGGTGTCCTGGTGGAGATCGACACGGCGAGCTTCCACACGGGTACCGAGCAGCGGGACGGCAACGTGCAGTCGGCGCGTTTCCTGGACGTCGACCGGTACCCGGTGATGACGTTCACCTCGGGCCGGCTAGACGGCTCCACCCTGGAGGGCACGCTGACCGTGCGGGGGATCACGCGGCCAGTCAGCCTGATCATCGACGAGCTTGCCGTGCAACCGGGGGAGTTCACGGCTCGCGCCACGTCGCGCATCGACCGGACCGAGTTCGGCGTGACGGCGCAGCGGGGAATAGTCGGGCGCTACCTCGGCGTGGTATTGGAGATCCGGTGCGTGCGGGTATGACGTCTCGCGACCACGTCGACGCCGGTTGCGCCTGGCCGAGGAGACCGACGGTGTATTCATCGAAGGCTTCGAGGTAGGTCTTCGATTCGAGACGCCTGACGGCGAACTCATCGGATCGACATTGTGGAGTGAGTTCGTCGAGTCACAGGGGGATGAGTCCCTCGATGCCTACTATTGTCCCGCGTCAAGAAGTTGGCAGGAGTTTCTCTCGTTCAAAGTTGGGGATGGTG
>CAZMXH010000265.1:2016-5248 GCA_964570165.1 uncultured Actinomycetes bacterium | reverse complement strand
TAACCCCGTCGAACTGGTGGTCGATCCCGGCCTGATCCAGGTCCTGCAGTAGCTGGTAGGTCGGGTTGTAGGCGGGGTCGGTCGTGTTCCCGACGTAGACCCGCAGCAGGTCCGTGCCGTCGTTGATCGCCGCAGCGTCAGCGGCGGTCGGCAGTCCACTCAGCGACGAGAACACCCCGGCCCACCGGAAGGCGCCAGGGGCGTCCGCGAGGGCCTCGAGTACCTGATCCGCACCCACCCCGATGCCGGCGATCGCCCGATCGCCGGGCTGCGACGACACGTTGTACGACGCCTGGACCGCCGGCCCAAGGTCATCGAGCAACGACGCCGTGAGGTCGCCGACGTCGCCATCGCCCATCACCACGACCATCGGCTCGAGGTCGCCCGCGGCGGCGAGGTTGTCGAGTATCTGCTGCGCACGACCGAGCAGCACCCAGTCGTGCGGGTCACCGCCTTCACCCTGCAGCAGGTACAGCACCGGGTAGGGCTCCGCCCGATCCGCGTCGTAGTCCGCAGGGGTCCACACTAAGGCGGACCGCTGTTCGCCCTCGCTGTCGTAGTTGAGGGTGTCGACCGTGCCACCATCTTCGACGTCCGCCATCCACGCGACGGAGTCACCTGGGACGAACAGGGTATAGGTGTGGGGATCCGAGGTCACCTCCGGCGGGCTGGCCGGGTTGTCGAGGATGACCGAGGACCGGTCGGGGGCGATGGCGCGGTACTGGTAGATGTAGAGTCCCGGCTTCAACGGCCCGGTGGTGTAGGTCCAGTTCGCTCCACTGCGTGCCAGGTTCTGCTGCGCGACCGTCCACCCCGCGACGAAGTTGCCTTCGACAACGACCTGGTTCGGCGTCACACCACCGAGCGCTGCGACGGCCACCTCATTCGGCACCGTGAAGGTGTAGTAGTCCTCCTGTGGTGAGGTCACCCACGAGTCCTCACCGGCTGCAGCTGACGGTTGCACCGCCAGAAGTGAAGCACTGGCCATGGCAATCCCGGTAGCCAGCGCCGCCCCTGCGCGACGCGCCCGTTGCCAGCGTCGTCTCCGTGCATGATCTTCCATCCCCGAGATCCTCTCGTTTGGGCGCACTCTCACGTGCGCCGACGACACGGCGTCCAATGGGACGTGGTTGCGATGCCGAGCGGCGCACGATTCGACTGGTGGTCGAGGTGGTCGATCGCAGTACCCGGCCGGTAGCGAGTGCTGTGACACACCGGCGTCGGCCCCTGACGACTCGCGAGGTCGTCGCGGTTGAGACGGCGCGTGGCGCGCGCCACGTCGTCCCTCGTCACTACGGGCCAGAAAGTCGACATCTACGAAACCTTCCGTTGAAAACGTTGTCGGTTTCGTTTACAACCAGTACTGTAAACGTAATCGACATCGTTACCACTGTCTAGAGTCAGGCTCGTGATGCCCACGAAACCCGCTACGTACGGCAGGTGGCGTGGCATGGTCCCCCGCACCCGCCTAGCCGCCCGTGCACACAAGCGTCGGGGTGCTGGCAATGCGGGTCGCGATGCATGGCCTTGGAGTCGGATTCCTTCAGTAGACCGATGTAACCGGAGCGCAGATGATCCTGCCGAACCGGGTCGGTAACAGCGCCGTAAAAGACCCAAGATGCCGAGGGATGACGTGAAACGAATTCAACAGCACGGACATCGTCCCAAGCACGGGAGCGCAGGCTCTACTCCCGCCTGCGCAGGAACAGCGCACGACAAGTCCTTCATTCGAGTCAAGTCGAGAGGATCCAAGACATGGTAGTTCGCAAAACGTTGGCGCTAACCGACGCTCGCCACGTCTTCCGGCTAAGTGTCGCTCTGACTGCCGGCCTACTGGTCGCCGCTGGGTGCGGTGGCGACGGCGAGGACGCCGGGAACGCCGCGGAGTCAGAACAAGAGGTCGAGTCGCAGGAAGGGAACGGGGAAAAGCAGGATATCGAGCTGGAGTTCTGGACGTTCGTCGACAACCACGCCGACTTCCTTAACGCCCAGGCCGAGCAGTTCAACGAGGAGAACGACAAGTACAACATCACTCTGAACGCCACGACGATCGAGTTCGCTGAGATGCACGACAACCTCCTGGTGGCTCTCCAATCAGGCACCGGCGCCCCCGACCTCGTCGACATCGAGATCGGCAGGTTCGCCACGTTCACCCGAGGCGAGATACCGCTCCACCCGCTGGATGAGGTGGTGGAGCCGTATCGTGACGAGCTGGTCCAGGAACGGCTTGCGCCGTACGAGGTCGGCGGCGTGCCGTACGGAATCGACTACCACCTCGGCGCCTACGTCATGTACTACAACAAGGACATCATGGACGAAGCCGGCGTCGACGTCGACGCGATCGAGACCTGGGACGACTACATCGAGGCCGGCAAGCAGGTGGTCGCCAACACCGACGCGGTGATGGCCACGGTCGAGACGGCAGGCCCGTTCTCCATCCGCGGCCCGATGCTTCAGAACGGCGGCGGAATCTACGACGAGAACAACGAACTCATCATGGACAGCCCGGAGAACGTCGAAGCGGTCGAGATGGTGGGATCGATGGTGCACGAGCACGGCATCGCCGCGGTCGCAGCCGGCGGCGACCACCATCAACCCGCCTTCTTCGAGAGCTTCAACAACGGCGAATCGGCGTCGTTGTGGATGCCCCAGTGGTACATGACCCGGTTCCGTGACCAGATGCCGGATACCGAAGGCAAGATTCTTGTCCGGCCCCTGCCGGCGTTCGAACCTGGCGGCATCGTGTCCACGATGGGCGGCGGTACCGGTACTGCGATCACCAACCAGATCGATGAGTCCAAGCTGGAGGCCGCAAGGGAGTTCCTGGGCTTCGCCAAGCTCACGTATGACGCGCAGGTGCGGCTGTGGACCGAGCTCGGCTTCGACCCGTTCCGCAACGACGTTTACGGCGATCCGGCGCTCGGCGAGCCCGACCCGTGGTTCAACAACGAGACTGTGATGGCGAACTTGGAGCCGATGTTCGACCGGTTGGCACCCGAGTACACCGGGCCCCGTTATCCCGAAGCGTCAACAGCGCTCATCGAGATCGTGGCCTACGAAGTGCTCGAGGAGGGCGCCGACGCGCAGGAGACGCTCACCAGGGCCACCGAACAGGTCCGCTCCCTGGACTGACGTGTAGAGCGCCGTGCGCGCCGCCCCGCGAAGCCAGGAGCCGGGGGGGGCGCGCCGCCTGAGGGGGTGGGGGGGGGGCGCACGGCGCGACTCGAGTGGG
>CAZMXH010000265.1:0-2006 GCA_964570165.1 uncultured Actinomycetes bacterium | reverse complement strand
CACCCCCTGGCCCACCAAACAGGCCCGAACCCTGCACTGACGTTTAGCGCGCCGGCCGCCCCCCCCTACCACCCATGTCGCCGGGAGCAGCGCACGGCCTTCGTCGGTGCGGTCGGACACGAAGGAGCGAATCGATGGAGACGATCACGATGGGCAACACAGCCACCAAGGACCGCGTGAGAACTCCCTTCTTCCACCATCCCTACGTCGTCGCCGCCGTCTTTCTGCTTCAGTTCCTCATCGTCTTCGGCGTCTTCCGCATCTGGGCAGTGGCCAACGCCGTTGTGATGAGCTTCCAAGAGATGGAAGGCATCGGCTCTTCCCGGTGGACCGGATTCGACAACTACATCCGACTCCTGTCGGATGCCACATTCATCACGGCGTTGAAGAACACAGCCTTCTACACGGCCGGGACGCTGCTCATACTCATTCCGCTGCCGCTCGTGCTGGCCGCAGTGCTGAGATCGCCGCTGGTGGCGCGTGCATCGGCATTCCGCTCGACGATCTTCCTGCCGGTGCTGACGTCACTAGTCGTGGTCGGCGTGGTGTTCTCGCTTCTGCTGACCACGAACGGCCTACTCAACAGCTTCCTTGGCCTGTTCGGCGTCCCGCCGCTGCGGTGGCTGGAGGCTCGCAACCTGGCCGTTCCGGCGATGATTCTGATGGCGGTGTGGCGGTGGACGGGGATCAATGTCATCTACTTCACGACCGGTCTGGCCAACATTCCGCGAGACATGTACGAGGCGGCATCAGTCGATGGAGCGGGTGCCTTCCGTAGGTTCTGGAACGTCTCCGTGCCACTGTCCAAGCCGATCATCTTGTTCGTCACCGTTCTCACGATCTTCGGTGGCATGCAGTTGTTCGTCGAGCCGTTCATTCTGTGGGGCACCGGCGGTGGCCCCGGGCAGGGCGGACTGAGCGTCGTGGTCTACCTGTATCGGACCGCTTTCACCTCGTTTCAGCTCGGATACGCCTCGGCGATCGGCGTCGTTCTCGCACTGATCATCGTCACGCTGTCGCTGGTCGTGCTGAAGGTCTTCGGCTTCTTTAAACGGGATTGATCAAATGAGCATCGAGAGAGAGAACCCCGGATACATGACTGCCGAACGACACGATCGGAGTGGGCTGGCCGCTCGGCCGGAGCCAAAGGCCGGACCCAACGCTGGTGAGCCTCCGCTTCGGCACGATCGCTGGCACCGCTTGCTTTCCGCCCGGCGCAAGAAGATTCTCACAACATCGATCTTGGTCGTCGTCGCGATCGCCTTTCTCATTCCTTTCTATTGGCTGTTGATCAGCGCGTTGCGGCCGGCGAACCGCGTGTTCGCTGACGCCGGCCAGTTCTTCCCGACCTCGATCACCCTTTCGAACTTCCAGGCGCTGTTCCAGGAGACCCCGGTCCTGGTTTGGTTCGCGAACTCGATGATCCTCGCGGTCGGCACCGTTGTCGGCGCGATGCTGATCGTCACGATGGCGGCCTACGCCCTTGCCAAACTCAACTTCCCCTTCCGCAACGCGATCTTCGTTGGTGTGCTTGCCTCGCAGATGCTGCCCTTCCACGTGCTGATCATTCCGTTGTTCATCTTGATGATCAACCTAAGCCTTATCGACACACACATTGGGGTGATCCTGCCGGCGCTGGCTCATGCCTTCGGCTTGTTTTACATGCGTCAATACATCCTCGGCTTGCCGCAGGACGTCTTCGACGCCGCCCGAGTCGATGGTGCGTCGGAATATCGGATCTTCTTTCAGATCGTGCTGCCGATGGTCAGGCCGGCCATGGCGACGTTGGCCATCGTCTTCTCGCTGGAGCAGTGGAACGACCTGCTCTGGCCGCTCATCGTGATGAGGTCGGAGGACAACTACCCGCTCGCGGTCGGCATCACGTCGTTGGTGGGTCTCTACCGGGCACGATGGGACTTGGTGATGACCGCATCGGTCATCGCGGTGGTGCCGATCATGATCCTGTTCTTCGTGATGCGCAAGCAATTCATCAATGGCCTGGGTCA
>CAZMXH010000264.1:0-5254 GCA_964570165.1 uncultured Actinomycetes bacterium | reverse complement strand
GAGTTCTTTCTTGACGTCCTCGATGACGTCATCGAGCGTGCCGAGCGGGACCCGGACTTCCGCTTCACGGTCGACGGACAGCTGGCGGCCGTCGACGACTACCTGGAGATCCGGCCGGAGAACCGCGATCGGGTCGCGGCCCTCGTCGCGCGGGGCCAGCTGGCGGTCGGGCCCTGGCTGATCTTGCTGGACGAGTTCCTGTGCTCGGGCGAGACCATCGTCCGCAACCTCGAGATGGGCTGGCGGGGTGCGACAGAGCTGGGCGGGGCGATGCCCGTCGGCTACCTGCCGGACATGTTCGGCCACTGCGCGCAGATGCCGCAGATTCTGGCGCGGGCGGGCATCGCACATGCCTGTCTGTGGCGCGGCGTCCCGGCGGACGTCGGCGTGCACGCGTTCCGCTGGGTGGCGCCGGATGGCAGCACGGTACGAGTCGAGTACCTGTGGGCGGGCTACGGCAACGGGCTCGACCTGCTTGCCGACCCGACACGCCTCGTCGAGGCGGCCGCCTCGTACAGGGACCGCACCCGCAAGTGGTACGGCGACGATCCGGTGCTCGCGATGCTGGGCACCGACCATTCCCGGCCTCGGCCGGAGCTGATGGACCTGGTGCGCTCCGCCGGCCTCAGCGTGGCGACGCTGGACGAGTACGTCACCCGCAACAACTCCGGAGGACCGCTGCCGACCGTCGAAGGCGAGCTGCGCAGCCACGCGCGAGGCAACATCCTGCCCGGCGTGCTGTCGATCCGCGTCGGGCTGAAGCAGGCGATGGCCGCGGCCGAGCGGATGGCAGGCACGGCCGACGCGCTGGCCGCGCGGCTGCCCGACGGCGGCTTCGAACGGTACCGCGAGCTTGCGTGGCGGCGGATCGTGGAGTGCTCCGCGCACGACTCGGTGACCGGATGCGGCGTCGACGAGACCGCGGACCAGGTCGAGGCGAGGCTCGCGGAGGCGCGCCAGATGGCGCGGTCGGTCCGGGACTCAGTTGTCCGCTCGCTGTCCGGCGAGGTGCCGAGCGACGCGTACCTCGTCGTCAGCCCGCAGACCCGGCCGCGGACCGCGCTCGTCGAGCTGGAGGTGCCGCTGCCCGAGGGGGCCGAGCCGGTCGCCGCTGAGCTACCCGACGGGCGGGTGGTGCCCGTCCAGGAGACCGGGCGGTCGGAGACTCTGCTCGCGGAGGAGCAGTTGCGGGCCGCCGATCTGAAGCTGCTGGAGCGGCGGATCCATGGCCGGGAGCTGTTCGGCCTGCAGATCGACCGCTACGAGATCCAGCCCGGCTTGGTGACCTTCGAGCTGGCGGAGGTGCCGGACACTGCAACGTTCGACAAGGCTGAGCTCCGGGGCCGGCTGGAGGCGGCAGCTGTGGAGTCCCCGGGAATGTGGACGATCCGCACGCTTGCCCAGCAGCGGCGGCGGCTGCTTGCGGCCGTTCCCGTTCCGGCTTCCGGCAGCGTCGCGGTACGGGTACGTACGGACGTCGCCGCGCCTCCGGTCGACGATCCCGTCGTCGCCACCGGCAACGTCCTTGACAACGGCAAGGTGAGAGCCGAGGTCGGCGACGACGGGACGCTGAGGGTGCGGGGCGCCGATGGCACCGAGCTCACGGGCGTCGGCCGGCTGGTGGACGGCGGGGACCGCGGCGACAGCTACAACTACGGCCCGCCGGCCCGGGACCGGTTGGTCGACGAGCCGGTGGCGGTGCGAGTAGAGCCGGTGGAGGGCGGCCCGCTACGGGGATCGCTCCGGGTGATCCGGGAGTACGACTGGCCGGTGGCGCTGTCAGGCGCGGACGACCGGTCGGCGGATACCGTGCGCGTTCCCGTGACCACCATGGTCTCGCGGGGCGCCGGCGAGCCGTTCGCCCGGCTCGAGGTGTCGTTCGTGAACCCGGCGGCGGATCCCCGACTGCGGCTGCACGGCCCCCTGCCGGCGCCGGCTACGACGTCGGCGGCGGACGGCCAGTTCGCCGTGACCCGGCGCGGGCTCGCCGCCGAGCGCGGGTGGGGCGAGTACCCGCTGCCGACCTATCCGGCATCGTCGTTCGTGTCCGCCGGCGACGCGACCGTGCTGCTGGACCACGTCACCGAGTACGAACTCGTCGATGAGGGCTCCGAGATCGCGCTTACCCTGCTGCGAGCGGTGGGCTGGATGAGCGTGAACGTGCACCCGTGGCGGGACGAACCCGCCGGGCCGGAGCTGCCGGTACCCGGCGCCCAGTACCTCGGGCGGGAGGTCCGCGCCAGGCTGGCCGTGCTGCCGTCCAGCGGCGGCTGGTCCGCGGCCGACGCCCCGCGGCTGGCGGAGGACTTCGGGAGCGCGGCCATCGTGCAGCGAGGCCGCGGCCGCGCCGGGGGAGCGCTGCCGCCGGCTGTGGAAGGCGTCTCGGTGTCGGGCGCGGGCGTGATGGTGACGTCGGTCCGTCCGTCCGGCGGCGGGGCGGAGGTGCGGCTCGTAGCGATGAGCGACGAGCCCGCGACGGCGGTGGTGCGCGGCCCCTTCGACGCCGCCCGCCGTACCGACCTGCTCGGCCGGCCGCTGGAGGAGCTGACCGTGACGGACGGCCGGCTCGCGGTCGACCTCGCGCCCTGGGAGATCGCCACCGTCCACCTTCGGAACTTGTCAGGCCGGACAACTCGCTGAGCTGGACCGATTGGGACGGGAACCCTGACAACTCGAAAAGTGGCGGCCTAGGACCGTTCCCAATCGCTCTTGTCAGGGTGACTGTCGCCATCATGCCAGTTCAGGCACCTGTCAGGCCTGACAAGTCGGCGGGGGACTACGGACTGATCGCGACGACGGCGGCCATCGGCGTCTCGAGCCGGTGCGGTCCGGGCGTGGCGGGGAAGCGGGCGAGGTCGCCGCGTACGGGCTGGCGCCGGCCTTCGCTGTCGGCCAGCAGGGTTCCGTCGGCGTCAACGGCGAGGAGTTCGTCCCCGACCCGCAGCAGGACGGGCGCGTCTCTGGATGCCGACAGCGCCGTCCGGCCGGCGCGCAGGCCGTCCAGCACCGCGTCCGGCGCCGCGGACTCGCAGGCGAGCCAGGTCACCGGCCGCCCGACCGGACGGCCCTGAGTCGGGTCGTGGAAGTCGCTTCCTCCGATCGGCACGGTGTCCAGGCCCCACGCCGTCCACCAGGCGAGCGGGCCGGTCCAGGTCAGGTCGAACCAGGAGTGGTGCCAGATCTCCGCGAGCGGCGGGCGCTCGGGCAGCGGGTGGATCCACGAGTAGTCACCGGCGATCGGGTGGTTGATCGACAGCAGGCCGCCGCGCTCCCGCGTCGCCGACACCCAGGTGGACGCGGGACGGCGGAAGTCGACCCAGCCGATATCGCCGAACGCGTTGGCGTGCCCGCGGTCTGTTGTCACCTCCTGACCCGGCAGCAGCGTGACGCCGTACCGCTTCGACAGGCTCGGCAGGGCGGAGTGGTGGCTCACCGTGTTGTGGTCGGTGACCGCGAGCACGTCCAGCCCGGCCTCTACCGCGCGTGCGGCGAGTTCGCCCACGCCTAGCGCGCCGTCGGAGTGCACGGTGTGCGCATGGAAGTCGCAGGCCAGCCAGGTGAACCCGGCGGCGGCGGGAAGACTCCGCCGTGGCCGGGGAGCGGGAACGGACGGCTCGGCGGGCTCGGCGTCCGGCGGCGCGGTTGCGGGCACGTCGACCTCGACCGTGACGTCCAGCCCTTCCGCCGGAATCCGGTGCAGGCCGAGCAACACGGCCCACGCACCGGCTTCGAGCTCGCCCGCCAGATAGCCCGGTGTCGCGGCAGCGGCGGTGATGGCGAACCGCTGCCGGGCGCCGCCGGACCAGCCGCGGAAGCCGGACGGCCCGAGGCAGCCCAGATCGACGACGCCGGCCGAGCGGTCGTACGACAGCCGGGCCTCGAGCGAGCCGGCGCCGGACGGCACCTCGAACGGCACCTCGAGGTACGGCGACGCCGCGCGGTCGTCCGGAGTCAGGGTCAGACGGGTTCGCATCGTCATACGCCAAGAATGTGGGGTAGCTCGGTGAGATCGGTGATGGTCGGCATGTCACGGCTGGCTGGACCGGGATCGCCGTCCCGGTCGATGACGTAGCCGCTCATGCCCAGCTCGGCGGCCGTCTGCACGTTCTCCCGAACGTCATCGACGAAGATCGCTTCAGCGGGTGCGAGCGCCGCCGCCTCCAACGCGAGCTCGTAGATCCGCCGCCCCGGCTTGGTGCAGCCGACCACGGCGGAGACGACGAACGGGTCGAAGTAGCCGCGGAGGCCGAGGTCACGGTGGCGCAGCTCCAACGATGGGCCCGCGTTGGAGATGATCCCGAGTCGAAGCCCAGCACGCGACAACCGCTCCAGCGCCGGCACGGTGTCCTCGAAGGGCTCTTGGTCGAGCTCGTACACTGCCGCCTCCGCCAGGGCGTGCGGCAGTCGGGCGGGGATTGTCTCGAATAGGACACCGAGCGCGGTCTCGTAGTAGTCGACATATGCGGCGAGCTCCTCTTGGAGGGTCGGCATGACCTGCCGCCTGGCCAGTTGCGGCTCGGCAGCGGCCAGCGCCGACAGGAGCCGGTCGTTGGCCGGCACCGGCAGACCGGCAGCCGAGAGGAGCTCCCGGAGGCGGGGCTTGGGCCACCACTGTCCGCTGATGGGTCGCAGCAATGTGCCACCGGAGTCGAAGAACACCGCCCGGAACCCGGTCACGGCTACGCCGACTGGACTGTCCTGCCCTCGCCGACCACCGCGGGCATGACCAGCTGCGGCGAGCCGACCAGGCCGCCGTCCGACGCTCTGTACAACAGGGTGTGCTCGGCGTCGGGTACGAGCCGGACTCGGTCGCCGACCCGCGGCGGGGTGCGCGTGGTCGCCTGGACCGAGACCCCGTCGCACTCGGCCGTCACGAGGTGGTCGATGCCCAACATCTCGACCACGGCAACTTCGCCGTCGAAGCCCGGCCCCGCCGCGTCGACCTGCGTGTGCTCGGGGCGGAACCCGTAGACGACGTCATCGCCGCTGGACACATGCGAGCTCGCGGACTCGGGGATGGGTAGCCGGACGCCGCCCACGTGGAACTCGCCGCCCACCACCCGTCCGGCGACGAGGTTCATCGGCGTGGACCCGATGAACGACGCGACGAACAGCGATGCCGGCCGCTCGTACACCTCCGCGGGCGTGTCCAGCTGCCGGATGTGCCCCAGTTCCATCACGGCGATGCGGTCGGCGAGCGCGAGCGCCTCGGCCTGGTCGTGGGTGACGTAGATGGTGGTGATGCCCAGGTCCT
>CAZMXH010000263.1:0-5264 GCA_964570165.1 uncultured Actinomycetes bacterium | reverse complement strand
ACGACCACGGCCCCTCCGACAATTGGCCGGCCCGCTACACCTGCACCTGCATGCTCCAACCCTGCCCCCACCACCAACCCCAACCCCAGAACGACCCGCAAGGCAACCGGGCTAGCAGCAACACCCGCCCCGCCCACAACCCCGACCACGACGCCGACACCACCCGCAGAGCCCGCCTCACAGAATGGATCAACAACCTCAACACCAACCAGCACGGCACCTACGACGACACCACCCCCCCCTTCTGAACCCACCCACCCACACCCGGCCCAAGGGGCACGCCCGACCACGCCGAACCGGCCAGGCACAGCCGCACAGCCAGGGGGCAACTCAGCACAGGCGCTGACCTCTGATAGGTAAGGTGCGATGTGGTGCTTCACACCTCAAGTCCACATTGGGAGAGACCATGAATCACGGCACGCCCACAAGGCGGCAGCATCTGGTCTCCGGGGCGAGAGGGATCCTCGGCCCCGTCACACCACTCTGCTGCCGAGGCACCAGCGGTACTGAACTCGACAAGCTCAGGACGGGAGGCCATCCCCGATGAGCCGCCAAACCGTCCAGCACGTGGCGGTGGTGGGTGCAGGCATGGTCGGGCTCGCCACCGCGTGGCACCTACAAGAGCACGGGATCGGGGTGACCGTCCTCGACCGCGAAGGTGTCGCCGCGGGCTCCTCCTGGGGCAACGCCGGGTACGTCTCCCCCGCCTTCGTGACGCCGCTGCCCGAGCCAGCCGTCCTGCGCTACGGCCTCCGGGCCGTGCTGAGCCGGCGATCCCCCGTCTATGTGCCGCTGCGGCCAGATGCGAACCTGCTCAAGTTCCTCGCCGGGTTCACGCGCAACAGCACGGCGGCGCGGTTCCGCCGCGGCCTGCACGCGCTCACCCCGCTCGGTCAACGCGCCGTGGAGTGTTTCGAAGAGTTGGTCGGAAACGGAGTTGACGCCACGGTGCATGAAGCGGCCCCCGTGCTCGCCGTCTACCGGGAGCCGTCCGAGACCGAACCGCTCCTGCACGAGTTGGCCGAGGTCCGAGCCGCAGGTGTCGACGTCAAGTACGAGCCGCTCAGCGGAGCCGAGGCGCGCGCGATCACTCCCCTGCTGTCGGACGCAGCCGGCGCCGCCGTCGCCGTGTACGGCCAGCGGTTCATCGACCCGGGCGCGTTCGTCGAGGCGCTCGCCCGGAGCGTCGAGCAGCGCGGCGGCACGATCCGCAATGGGATCGACGTCCAGCGCGTCGAGGACGCCGGCTCGTCAGCGCGGGTCGTTGCGCGGAGCGCCGAGCCGGAGGATTTCGACGCGGTGGTCCTCGCGTCCGGAGCCGAAGTCGGGACGCTGGCCCGGCCCTTCGGCGTCCGCACCGTCGTGCAGGCGGGCCGGGGCTACAGCTTCAGCGTCCCGGCGTCGCCCGAGCCCGAGATGCCGATGTACTTCCCGCGCCAGCGGGTGGCCTGCACGCCGTACCGGGGACGGCTGCGCATCGGCGGCATGATGGAGTTCCGCCGCGCCGGTGATCCCCTCGACCCTCGCAGGGTACGGGCGATCGCCGAGGCCGTCAGACCGCTGCTTGACAACGTCGATCTCGACGACCGGGCGGACGAGTGGGTCGGCGCCCGCCCCTGCACCCCGGACGGCCTGCCGCTAGCCGGGCCCACCGCTTCGCCGCGGGTCTACATCGCAGCCGGGCACGGTATGTGGGGTGTCGCGCTCGGACCGGTGACCGGCAAGCTGGTCGCCGAGGCCGTGGCCACCGGACGCGTGCCGGCGGAGCTCAGGCCGCTCGACCCGCAACGATGACCTCGTGAAGCCAAACGGGCGGCCCCGACCAGCCTTAAATGCCGATGCGCACGTGCTCAGCCGCTGGTCGTCGCAGCAGCAGGCGACAGCTCAGCGCGCAGCACGTGCTTGGTGAGCTTGCCCGAGGCGTTCCGCGGCAGCGAGTCGCGCACCACGAGTTCGCGGGGGATCTTGTACCGGGCCAGCCTCGTGGACAGGAACTCCCGGACCTCCTCCAGGCTCAGCGCCGTGCCGTCCTCGTCGCCGCCACCGGTGACCACGACAGCCACGACGGTCTCGCCCCACTCGGGATGCGGCCGGCCGATCACAGCGGCGTCGGTGATGGCCGGGTGCTGTAGCAGCGCCTCCTCCACCTCGGGCGAGAAGACGTTCTCACCACCGGTGATGATGATGTCCTTGAGCCGGTCGACGATGAACAGGTAGCCGTCCTCGTCCACCCGCGCCAGGTCACCGGTGCGGTACCAGTCCCCGGAGAAGGCCTTCGCAGTCGCCTGCGGGTCGTCGAGGTAGCCGAGCATCCGGGTGTCGCTGCGCATCCAGACCTCGCCTACCTGCCCGGGCAGCGCGTCCTCGCCGCTGGACGTGACCACTCGCACGTCCACCCCGGGCATACCGGCGGCGCCGACCGCACCGGCCTTGGTCACCTGCTCCTCGGGGTACAGGGCGGTGCCCACCGGCCCCATCTCGGTCATGCCGTACACCTGGTAGAAGCTCTCCGAGCCGTAGGCCTGCTGCAAGGTGCGCACGGTCTCCGCGCCCATCGGCGCCCCACCGTAGATCCACACCCGCACGCTGGAGAGGTCGAAGCCGGCGAGGTCCAGGCCCTGCGCCTTGGCCACCTGCAACGGAGCCAGGTACGCGATCGGCGCACCGAAGAATGCCGTCACCCGGTGCCGCTCCACGGTCTTGAGGAACTCCACCGGGTGGTACTCCTTGAGCAACACCGTCGTGCCGCCCATGAACAGCATGGAGAGGAACCAGTTGTTCAGCGGTGAGGCGTGCCAGATCGGCATTGCGATCAGGAACCGGTCCTCCCGCCGCAGACCCACGGTCGCCGAGGTGTAGGCGGCCACCGTGGTGAGCCCTCGGTGCGTGTGCAGGCAGCCCTTGGGCTGCGACACCGTGCCGGACGTGTAGAGCACCTCGGCGATGTCGTTCTCGCCCACCGTCACCCCGTCCCACGGCTCCGCGGCGGCGACGGCGGCATCGAAGCCGCCGCTGCCGTCGTCCGCGGTGGTCAGCCACTGCGCTTCGGGTGCCCCGGCGCGGGCGGTCTCGGCCAGTTCGGTAGCCACGACGCCGACCTTGATGCTGCTGTGCTTGGCGAGGTAGGCGACCTCAGAGCTGGTGAGCTTGTGGTTGACCGGCACCAGCGCGGCGCCCGCCCGCCAGATCCCGAGCGCGGCCGCGACGAACCCCGGCGTGTTGTACGCCATGACTCCCACCCGGTCCCCTGGCGCCACGCCAGCGTCGCGCAGCGCGGCGGCCGCTCTTCGGGAAGCGTCCAGCAACTCGGCGTACGTCGCGGCGGTATCGCCGTAGATGAGCGCCTCCTTGCCGGGGAACTTGCGGGCGGTGCTCTCAAGCAAAGCGGTGAGGTCCATTTCGAGTGCTCCAACGTCGTCGTCGGGTCGGCGCGACCGTGGGGTCTGGCCTTCCTCATTGAATCATGATTCAATTCTTGAGGGAAGAGTGACGGACGAGGAGACCGCGTGCCATATCGCCCTACCGCCGCCACGCGAGCCGCAAAGGAGGAGCGGGCTGCCTCGCTCCGAAACGCAGCGCGCAAAATCGTGGCGACCGAAGGCTTCGGTGCGGCCACCATCAAGGCTGTCGCCGCACGCGCCGGGGTTAGCGTGGGCACGGTCTACACCTACTTCGCTAACCGGGAAGACCTGCTCGCCACCGTCTTTCGCGAGGCCGCCACGGTGGAGCTGGCCGCAGTGCGCGATGCTGTCGCCGCCGCCGCGGTGCCGGACGACGGTGCCAGCGCAACGCGGCAGCTCACCGCGGTGGTGACCACCTTCGCCGGACGTGCCATCCGCGGGCGCCGGCTGGCGTGGGCGCTGCTGGTGGAGCCCGTCGCCCCGCTCATCGACGCCGAGCGCCTGAACTTCCGCCGCGCCTACTCCGACACCCTCGCCGCAATCGTCGAACACGGGGTGCGCAGCGGGGAGTTTCCGGAGCAGGATCCGCGAATCGTCGGACCCGGGCTGGTCGGGCTGATCGGCGAGGCGCTGACCGGCCCACTGTCGCCCCTGGACGCGACGCAGATGACGTCCCACGAAGTCGTGACCGGCATCACCGGCCTGTGCCTGCGGGCCGTCGGAGGAGGAACTCCATGACCACCCACACCATCACCAACCAGCCCCCGCCGCGCACCGGCGTGGACGAGTTCGCCACCAATATCCCCCTCGCGGAAGGCGTGCGCCTCTACGACGCCGCGTGGGCCCTGCCCGACCTGCACGCCACCGGAAGTCTGGTCGG
This sequence comes from uncultured Actinomycetes bacterium, assembly GCA_964570165.1. GTDB lineage: Bacteria > Actinomycetota > Actinomycetes > Jiangellales > Jiangellaceae > JBMCTR01. The sequence continues at coordinate 983 of CAZMXH010000263.1, read as the reverse complement.
CAGCGCGGAGTTCCAGCACGACGCCGAGTTGGCGAACACCCACGATCCGGTCCTGCGTACCCACGATCGCTACGGCCACCGCATCGACGAGGTCGAGTACCACCCCGCCTATCACCGCATCATGGCCGCCGCCGTGGCCGCCGGCGCCCATACGTCGGCATGGGCAGAGCCCCGTGCGGGAGCCAACGTGGCCCGCGCCGCGCAGTTCATGCTGTTCGCGCAGGTCGAGCCCGGCCATGCCTGCCCCATCTCGATGACGCACGCCGTTGTGCCGAGCCTGGAGGCCGAGCCGGCCCTCGCCCGCGCTTGGAAGCCGGCGCTGTTCAGCCGGGAGTACGACGGCGAGCTGCGGGTCGAGAAGACCAGCGCCCTGTTCGGCATGGGCATGACCGAGAAGCAGGGCGGCTCGGACGTGCGTACCAACACCACCGAGGCCACCGACGCCGGGGACGGCACCTGGCGCCTGACCGGCCACAAGTGGTTCTGCTCGGCACCGATGTCCGACGCGTTCCTCATGCTCGCCCAGGCCCCGGAGGGCCTGAGTTGCTTCCTCGTGCCGCGCTTCACCGACGACGGCGAGCGCAACATTTTTCGCATCCAGCGCCTCAAGGACAAGCTCGGCAACCGTGCGAACGCCTCCTGCGAGGTCGAACTCGACGGCACGGTCGCTCAGCTGGTCGGGGAGCAAGGGCGCGGCGTGCCCACGATCATCGAGATGGTCGTCCGCACCAGGCTGGACAACGTGTACGGCACCGCGGCGGGCATGCGCCAGAGCGTGGCAGAGGCACTGTGGCACGCCCAGCACCGCCAGGCCTTCGGTGCCAGGCTCATCGAGCAGCCGGCCATGACGGCGGTGCTGGCCGACCTGGCCTTGGAGTCCGAGGCCGCCACCGCGACGGCGCTACGCCTGGCGCGAGCTCACGACGAGGACGCCGACGACGCCGAACGCGCCTTCCGCCGGCTGGCCACGGCCGTGGCGAAGT
>CAZMXH010000262.1:0-5324 GCA_964570165.1 uncultured Actinomycetes bacterium | reverse complement strand
GGTACGCGATGCCGGGTCCGCGTCAGGTGCTGGGGGCTCATAGACTGAGTCGGCGCTGTCAAGCTCGATCGTCAAGGGCGCACGTCTGTGCTCGAGTCGCGTAGTGAGTGCATGGGCAAGATCGACCGGCGTAAGACTGCCGCGCGCGGCCGTCAGGACGGCCTGGATCAGTCGGACCATGGAGTCCCGGTCGGCAAGTGGTGCGTCGCGGGTGGCGCTCGACCAGGGCGGGATAACGACCTTGACACGGCCGGTCGCCGTCGCGAGTTCTGTGGGGGTCGCCAAGCTAGGTTCTGAGCTGGCGCCGGCCAGGGCCCAGCGTTCTTCGCCGCCGGCAACGGCGACAAACTCGGGAGTGGATCGCAGGACGTCCTTGACGCGTACGATGAGCTTGCCGAGATCGGTCTTGCGCGCCTCATCACGGAGGTGGTTCGTGACGGCGGCCTCGAGCAGCCGTTCGAAGGACCGGTCGTCCACGGACCTGAGTGCGATGTCGAGAAGACGCTTGGGTCCGCGAGTGCTCTGAAGGAAGTCGTGTGCCACGGCATGCACCGCGGGCTCGTCCCAGCTCTGGCGATCTTCTGGTGGTGGGAACCCCCGCGAGAGTCCAACCAGGCGAACGGTGTTGTAGAGCAGGACCGCCCCGGCGTTGCCGAGCCGTCCTGTTGTCAGCAGTTCGTCACGAGGGCTCACGAGAACCGCTCCAGCACGAGGGAGAGGTACGGGTCTGGCAGGACGCCGAGGAGGAGGACGTTCTCCGGTCGCCAGAGCTGCTGTTCGATGGAGGCTAGGTCGGCGAACACGCCGTCTCTATCGAGGCCCAGGCTGAGGTCAGCGGGATGCTTAACGCCGGAGACCGACTGGGATGTGCGGGTGACGACCTGGATGGGGGACTTCGACTCTTGTCCGGGAGGAAGGCCGATCACGAAACCGGGGCGGTCCGCGGCCGGGTCTGTGCAGAAGCTGAAGATCCGAGTCTCGACAAGGTAGAGCTCCCCGAGTTTTGGGAGGTACGGCTCGCCTGCCTCGCCCTTGGGTCGCGGGAGCAGCGCGTGAGCCCGCCGACGTGGTCGCGACACTGCCGGGCTCCCTCCGAAGTGGACGCTGCCAGCCTTCCTAAGTGTCTGGACGTTGCACCGTAGCGACTTGTCCGGAATCAAGCGAAGAGTTCCGTCGAGCGCCATCAAGGGCTACATCATGACAATGCCCGTGCCGACTGCCTTTGCCTCGAACCCCTAGCCCAACCGCAGAGTGACGAGTCGATACGAGAAGCCCTACCTCACTCTGGGCCCAAGGACGCACCCTTCGCGGTGAAGTTGGCGGGTTGCGACAGGGTCTCCACGTGCAGGCGACGTAGGCAGTGAAAAAGTGGACCTGTAGCGGTCGAGGTTGCCGCGGGGCGCTGTCGTAGTGCTCGGTGGTGCGTGGGTCGGCGTGCCGTGCCAGGATCTGGGCATCGCGCAGCGGCACGCCGGCGTCTAGCGAAGCTTGGTGGCCCCGCCGCAGAACAGGTAGAGCTTGAACCCCCAGTAGTAGCGCGAATGCGACGCGCAGTACCCGTAGGAGGCGTGTCGGCAAGATCGGAGCGCTTGACCGTCTCCCGCGACGCGGCGCAGGGCACTGGTGTGTCGGTCAGCCACACGTCTTCGAAACCGTCGTCGGCTCACTGCGGCCCAGGCGTGGTCCGACGCGTTTCTGCGCAACGCTGAAGGCTGCTAATGCTGCTGAGCGCCAGGCCACAGGCCTCTTCAGGCCTGCTCGCCGGGGAAGGCACGGGCTCCTCTGTGCGCTTCGCGCCCCCGACGTCGGCGTTATGCGCGGTACGGCCCCGGCGTGTCACCCCCATGACCATCTATGCTGCGCCGGTGTCCGGCGCGCTCTCCGCGTCCTGCTCGTGCAACTCCCGCACCACCGATACGGCGAGCATGACTCCGACTAGTGCGTTGCAGGGCGTGTACTGGATGGCACCCGCAGCATGCGTCGTCGCGTGCCGGTTGAACACCGCCGGCACTGGGTCGCCCTCCTCTCGCTTGAACTGCTCCAGCGCAGGCCCGAGCGGTGCCATCGTGGCGTAGTACCGCAGCTTCCGCAGCTCGTAGTCGTCCGTGGCCGCGACCGCCCGCCAGTAGTTGTACGAGCCATTCTCCTTGAGGACGGTGTCCAGCACCGAGCACGCCGCTGCCTGCGCCGGGCCGTCCAACCCCGACCGCAGCGCCGCGATGGCCTGCCCAATCAACCGCACTTGCTCGTCGTATCGGCCGCCGACCGGCGGGGCCAACACGGCTCGGCAGTCTTCCAGCACCTCAACCTGGTGGTTGACCAGCACATCGAGCCGATCGGCGGGGTCAGCCTCGATCATGGCGGACAGAACCGCTCCGCGAGGCACCCAGGCCACCGGGATGCCAGCACGCGACATCTCGACCAGGTCGGTCAGGCGCAGGCCCTCTTCTACCTCGCGCCAGTTGGCCGGTGACACCCTGTCCAGCCACTCGCGAAGCTGCAGCTTGGGTATCAGGTCGGACAGCAGCTTGCCGTAGTCGGCGCCCAGCTTCTTGTAGATGTCGCTGAAGCCCAGTGCCTCGGCGATCTGGGCGGTGTGGCTGGCGTTCATCAGGGCCACCTGCTTGGCCATGTGGTTAGCCATGTCGCGGAGCGGATTGCGCCCCTGGACGCCGATGAGCTTGGATATGTCGGGCATGATCTGCGTCGCTGTGAACCACGGCTTGACATTCAGCTTGAACGCGTCCCGGAAGGTTCAGGTCAGGTCCCAGCCACCCGCTGAACGGGAGGCGCGGACGTCGAGCGGCGGGCTTCTCCTCAACCCGCCGTCCCTCCTCATCAGGAGTGTTGTCCTGGTCAGTCATATCGCGTGTGTCTTTCCGGCCGTGCCCTCCCCCGAGTGAACCAGAGGGTCACGGAAAGGCTACCCGCGGGTGTCCGAGGTTTCACGGTCGCCGCGATGCTGGCGCCCCACTGGCCGCCGAGCTTGATCCCAATCACGGACTGGGGTCGCCGCCGCGGAGGCGATCACTGCCACGGTGACGGACTCCCCGTGCTGGTCGCAGAACCCGACGTCCCCCGCTGCGTACCAACTCCGTCATACTACGGAAGCCTCGGTGATCTGTCCCGGCGCCGACCTGTTGTGCCATCAGTTGGCTTATACGGTGCGCCGACGATTGATCCGGCCGTGGACGTCGGTGCATGCACGCTCATCGGCACGTCCGGGAGGCTGCGACGCGCGATCCGGGTCATGTGAGTGCGCAATGAGAGCGCGTTCGCACTCCCGGCCGAGCGCTGTGGTAAGCAACTGATCAACGGACCCGTTTCTACACTACCCTTTGAAACCACCTTCAACGAAGAAAATCATGTCGATCAACTTTGCACGCGTGTAGTGTCGTTTCGTCGGCAGCCCTGTTGTGAAGTCGAGCGTCGGCACGAGATGCCTGTCTATGACGTCAGCGTTCGATTTGTAAAAGTTGCCAACTTTTTGGAGGGACCTCCGGCCGAGGGTCCAGACTCCAAAGCCTCTCTTGAAGTACGTATCGAAGGCAGGAACGCACCCGAATACCCCAAGCATGATCTTCGTTACGAGGATATCCGACCCGCCGTCGGGAAGCGCGGCCCTAACTTGTCGAGCTGTCGCAAGAATCAACTCGATGGCATCGCCAGTGTAGTGATGCGCATCGATCTCCCATACCTCACCTGGGCTTGATGCGATCGTCTCGACCAGCTGGCTGTAATGCTTGATGCTGCGCCGCAGTAGAACGGAGGAGCCGCGGAGCATTCCCCAGCTCGCCAGATAGAAGCCGAGATGCAGACAACTTAGTTCCATGCCCTCGGGGGAGCTGAGATCTGCGGCCCGGCCGCGATGGCCTTGGAAGTGGTTGAAGCAGTAGTCAAAGGAGCTGTATCGGTGGGTCGGATTGCGGGCGCCGAGGTACGCCCGAACGTTCGCCTCGATGTCCATGGCGGCAATGTAACCTCCTGCGACCAGGTGTGGTGACGTGCCGGTTAGGGTATGAGCGTGCGGTGCGCCAGAAGGGCCGAATAGTCGGCAACCACCATTTCTGCGTGCGGTCGTTTCGGCTTCGGGCGCCATCAGTAGAGTCGCAAGCACGCGAGGAGGCGGCGATGCGTGTGGCGTTGTGGTCGGTCACTGACGGTGTCCCGGTGCGGCTGGAGCAGGGTCACAGCTTCGTTGAGGCCGACCTCGAGCAGTGGGTGGAGCGGGACGCGACACTGGTGCTTGACGGTCTGCGCTGGATCGGTCGCCAAGTCACCCTTCCGGACCGGTCCCGAGTCGACCTCGTGGGCCTCACGAGGGAAGGGCAGCTCGTGGTTGCGGAATTGAAGATGGGGATCCTCGACACCGCAACCCTCAGCCAAGCGCTGCACTACGCGCTGTGGCTCGGTGCCATGGACATCGACTCGCTGCAAGCTCGCTTGACGCTGGATGAAGAAGCACTCTCCTTGCTGACAGAATCCATCACCGGCGGCGTACTGGATATCTCGATCCTGCTGATCGGAACGGCCAGACAACCCGAACTCGACCAGGCCGCGGCGTTTCTGTCGGATCGAGGGTTCGACGTCCCGGTGAGGATGGTGACGTTCACGCCCTTCCTCGACGCTACAGGCGGTGTTTTCCTCGCCAGAGAGGTCGAGGAACACGAGCAAGAGCCCGACGAGGAATCCCCAAAGGCTCGGTCATCCCGCGCCGCGAAGATCGAATGGGTCCAGGAGCGGGCCCGACAGTTCGGTGTCGGCGACGTGGTCGATGACCACATGGCGGCTGCTGCGAAGCTCGGGCTCCGGGTCAAGCCTTGGCCGAAATCCATCACCATCGTTCCCCCGTTCACCCGCGGACGGACGCTGGTCTATGTGTCACCCGTCCGCGCCGAGACGCTTCACTGGGGCTACAGCACCGAAAACCTCGCCGAACTCTATGGCGCCGACCCGAAGCACGTTGAGGCGGCCCTGGGAGCAAACTGGACAGACATCGACCCCACGACGGCGCGGACCCGGCTCGCTGCTTTCGTTGATCTCATGAGCACGCTTCAAGCAACGGCAACCCTCACCGATGGCAGCGTGACAACAGCGGAGGAGCCCACACCATAAAGCACCCACCACGATAAACCATTGTCTTTAATTCATTATTTCTAATTCCACCACAGGGTTTGCATCCTTGAGACTTCTGTTATGATGAAGGTAGCCTCAGAAAAGCAAGGGAATTTTAATGGCAGCCTTTGGCCGAAAGGAAGCTAACCCGGGCTCAGGCACCACAAACCATAAACCACAAACCATCAACTTTCTCAACCCTATGTGGC
>CAZMXH010000261.1:0-5334 GCA_964570165.1 uncultured Actinomycetes bacterium | reverse complement strand
ACCACCTCCGGGGTCGGGTCGACGGGCGTGCCGACCGACAGGTCGACCATCCCGCCGGGGTACGCGGCCGCCGTCGCGCGCACGTCACCCAGGGTGTCCCACGGGTAGGCGAGGGACCTCAGGTCGGCGAAACCCATCCGCGCTGCGCGGCGCTCAGGCCTGCGGGGGCAGGTCGGCGATCATCGGGTCGTCCTTCTCGATGAGACCCATCTTCGCCGCACCGCCGGGCGAACCGAGGTCGTCGAAGAACTCGACGTTGGCGCGGTAGTAGTCCTTCCACTCCTCGGGGACGTCGTCCTCGTAGTAGATGGCCTCCACCGGGCAGACCGGCTCGCAGGCCCCGCAGTCGACGCACTCGTCGGGGTGGATGTAGAGCATCCGTTCGCCCTCGTAGATGCAGTCGACCGGGCACTCGTCGACGCACGACAGATCCTTCAAATCGACGCACGGCTCGGCAATGATATAGGTCACGACGGATTCCTCCTTGTGGTGCCCGTGAATGGTCGCACGGCACCGTTCCCTAGTATCCCGTTGCGGGCTCCATTCCATGCAACCGAGGTCCACTCTATGACGCTGCGCGCCACCGACGTCGGACGCAGGGTGGTCGTCCGGTACCGCCTCCCCGAGCCGGAGGACGGCGCCCGAGCCACCGACGTGTTGGGCGTTCTGACCTCGTGGTCTGACGGCAAGCTCGTCGTGCGCAGGAAGGACGGCGAACTCGTCACGGTGGCCGAGGGCGATGTGCTCGCGGCCAAGGTCGTGCCGCCGCGGACGGTGACCCGCCGCGAGATCCGCGACCTCGAGGCCGCGGCCGCCGAGGGCTGGCGCGGCCTCGAGTCGGAGCTACTCGGCGGCTGGCTGCTGCGAGCGGCCCGTGGGTTCACAGGGCGGGCGAACTCGTGCCTGCCGCTGTCCGATCCGGGCGTCCCGCTGAGCGTTGCCGTCGACCACGTCAGCCGGTGGTACCGGGAACGAGGGCTCACGCCGGCCTTCCAGGTGCCGGACCGCCTCGCCCCGCAGCTCGACGCCGTGCTCGACGCCGGCGGCTGGAGGCCGCCGCCGGAGGATGTCCTCGTCATGACGGCCGAGGTGGCGATCATCACGGCGGCATTCAGGGACGACCTGCCACCGGTGGCCGTCGCGCCGTCGCCGGACGACGCATGGCTTGCCGCCTACCACTACCGGGGCGGGACGCTACCCGCGCACGCCCGCGACGTTCTGGCCAACGCGTCGCTTGCGGGCTTCGGCGCGGTCGATGATGGCGGGCGGCGGGTCGCCATCGCACGGGGCGCCGTCAGCGACGCGCCGTCGGGTCGCCGGTGGCTCGGCATCACCGCGGTCGAGGTAGACCCCGCAGCACGGCGACGCGGTCTAGGGACCCACGTCGTCGCGGGCGTCGCCCGGTGGGCCGAGTCGCACGGTGCGACTCACGCCTATCTGCAGGTGTCAGAGGGCAACGCCGCCGCCCTGCGCGCGTACGAGCGGATGGGCTTCACCGAGCACCACCGCTACCACTACCGCCGGCTCAACGATTGATCACGTAGACCACCCGGATGGGGTCCGTCGCCAGGCCGGCCTGGTGACGGACCCATCCGGGTGGTCTACGTGATCAGTCATCAGGTTCCGGGTCATCGTCGTCGCCGGAAGGCTCCTCCCCGCAGATCACGATCGGGTTCGGCCGGTACGTCCACGGGTACGCCTCGTCCTTGACCAGCTCACCGTCGGGATTCCACACCTTGCGATACGAGGTGATGCTGAACCCGGGAGATCCGACCGAGTTCGGGATGCAGTTGTCCTCGTCGTTGTAGATCGTCGACGGCTCGGTGAAGCCGGATCGCTCGGACAGCGAGGTCTCGACCTCGTAGTACTCGCTGCTCCACAGCCGTACGGTGAGCACCCCCGGAGAACCGGGACTGCTCGGCGAGAACAGGGTCTGCACGAGAACCCCGTACGGCGTGTCGTTTCGGAAGGCCATGTCGAAGTTGCCCCACGACACGGTCGCCTCGGCGGCCACCGGATACCGGTCGAAGTAGATGCTGTGCGGCTTGTGCTCGACGTCCTCGAGACCAGCCTGGAAGGCCGCATGGTAGGTCGTCGTCGCGACCTGAGAAACGCCCCCGCCGTAGTCTTCGACCAGCACGCCCCCGCTGATCGTGCCACCGCGGGCGAAGCCGTTGGCCGCCGTCCGTTCGCCGACGATGCCGTTGAGGCTGAACGTGTCGCCCGGCATGAGCAGGGTGCCGTCGACCTTCGACGCCGCCAGCCCGATGTTGGTGTTCCGGTACGCGGCGTGCGGGAAGCGGGTGGTGAACTCGCCGATCACCTCTTCGACACCCAGAGCCTCCGCGTCCTCGGTGGTGAAATCGGGCTCGATCTCCGAGAACTCGACCTCCGCCACCCGCTCGTCCCCGGTCTCGGAGAGCACCGGCAGCACGCTGGCCGCCAGCGCCTCCGGCTCGATACCGGCCCCAGACTCGGACGGGATCACCACCGGTCGCCCTCCCTCGATGCGGATGGTGGCGTCGTGACCAGGCCGGCCCAGCTCCGCGAGCACGCCCTCAGCGGCCTCCGCGAGTTCCTGTGCGTCGAGCTCCGGGCGCAGCACACCGTCGGAGTCCGCAGTCATCCGCAGGGCGGTACTGATCAGCTCCGGCGAAAGCTCGATCGTCCGGTCTCCGGCCACAACGCTGACCGGTCCCGACATCGCCGGCTCAGCGAACTCGGTGACGGCACGCTCGACCTCCGCATCCGTGACGGCAGGAGGCACTTCGTCCACCTCGGCGGTGACAGGGCCGAGTGGCAGCTCGTACGGTCCCGCCGCGCCGAAGTAGGCGCGCTCGATCGCATCGGCCGTCGCGGCGACGTCGACCGCGCTGCCGAATTCGGCGGCGCTCGTGACGACCTCTCCGTCGTTGAAACCGACGCTCCCGTTGACCGGCTCCACATCGGCCTGCTCGGCGATTCCGGCGACCGCATCCTCCAGCGCCGCTCGGTCCACGCTCGGCACCGGATCGACCTCGCCGCCACCGAACAGGGCGCTCAACAGCGACAACGGGTTCGCGCTGCCTCCCGGGACGGCATCAACTGTCGCGGGGATATCGATCTGCAGCCCCGACTCCGACGGAACAAGCGAGAATGTCGATGCGCGACGCGGCGCCTCGACGTCCAGCGGTTCGTCGACGAGCGGCGGCAGCTCAGCGGCCAGGATCGCCTCGGCCTCGTCCGGAGAGACGCCTCCGACCTCCACCCCCAGCACGGTCGCGTTGCGCGCGAGGCTGTCGCCGGCTATCGCGAACGCCACTCCATAAAGGAGGAGCAGGCCGGCGACCACCCCCGCAGGGATGAGCACGAGGGGGCGTCGCCAACGCGGTGCCGGGCCACCGGACGGAGCGGTCTGCGCGCCGCTCGGCGGAGCGGTTTGCATATCGCCCGACGGAGCGGGTTGCGCAGCGCCCGACAGAGCGGATTCCCCTCCGCCGGACAAACCCCCGCCGGACGATGCGTCGCGAGACGAGGCGTCGCGGGATGTGGTCGCGTCCTCATCGTCCCGCCGCTGAGCGTCGCGGGTGTCCCCCTGGTCCGGGTCTTCCTCGCTGCTCGACTGCCGGTCATCCGGGTGCTGGCCGCCGCCCTTCGCGGCTGCCTTGTCCGCAGCGCCGACTCCGGCCGCGAAGCCGTTCGGCGCCGCGTCCGCCTCGTCGAGGGCCGCGAACTCGACCGTGGGAGCGTCGGCGGCCGGCTGCTCTCCAGAAACAGGTCTGTCGGTCACATGCAACAACTTTCGGAGCGTTACGGCACCTGCGAGACCCGCTCGGGTCACCACGCAGGCCGATAGGCAGTGCGAAATCCTACCGGAGTACCCGTCCTTGATCGGTAGCGGTTTGCGGGCCGCGCCGCGCCGCGAGGGCGCGCGCTCCTCGCGGGTCAGGCCTACACCGCGAGCCCGGCGAACAGGTCCGCCTCCAAGCCGGTCTCAGCATCGACGGCACCGCGCGTACCCTTGACCAGCCGGTAGTACTCGGCGGCCCAGACCCGCTGCCCTAGCTGGTTGGAGAACGCGAAGAACGGGCCGTCCAGGGTGATCTGGGTCGGGTACGCCCGCATGGCGGCCATCTTCCGTTCCACGTACTCGGTCGCGTCCACGCGGGTCGTCACGAGCTCGTCCGGCACGGCGAACGGCAGGTCGTCCGCCCTCTCGACGCCGAAGAAGTCCGACCCTGCCTCCCGCATCGCTTCGATCCCGTGCTCCAGCACACTGCGCGGCATCGCGTTCCAGTACACCTTCGCGACGTCCCAGGCCGCGCCCATGTCCGTGCGGTACGACGGCGCGGCGGCAAGGGCGGTGGCGTATGTCGCGACCCGGTGGGCCTGGATGTGGTCCGGGTGGCCGTACGCGCCCTGCTCGTCGTACGTCACCAGCACCTGCGGTCGCACCTCGCGGATCACGGCGACCAACTCGTCTGCGGCCTCCCGCAGGTCAGCTAGCCAGAACGTGCCCTCCCGAACCGAGGGAGGCGGCACAGCACGGCCGCGGTCGTCGTAGGCCATTCCGGTGTCGCGGTAGCGGCCCGGACCGCCGAGGAACCGGTAGTCGGAGACGCCGAGCTCGGCCATCGCGGCCTTGAGCTCCCCGATCCGGTGCCGGCCGAGCCCGTCCTCCCGGTCGGATGCCAGATGGGCCAGGTCGGGGACGAGGATCTCGCCTTCCTCGCCCAGCGTGCACGTGACGAGCGTGACGTGCGCGCCCTCGGCCACATACCGGGCCATCGTGGCACCGTTGCCGATCGTCTCGTCGTCGGGGTGCGCGTGGACGAGCAGCATCCGCCGCTCGGCATCGGGTGTCGCCATGCTCGTCAGCGTAGTGAAGGGCCCGGTGAGGTCGCCCGCGAACGCCTGCCGAGCCGTCAGTCGAGCCCTCTGTAGAGCCGGGTGACAGGGCTGTCGCGCATCTACCGGTCGGTCAGAGGATGTCGGTGCGGCTCTCGGCGAAATGGCAGGCGACGGGGTGTCCCTGGCCGCGGTCGACGAGCTCGGGCTCGGTGGTGGCGCAGATCTCCTGGGCCTTCCAGCAGCGGGTACGGAAGCAGCAGCCGGACGGCGGGTCGACGGGGTTGGGAACGTCGCCGGTCAGCACGATGCGCTCGCGCGCGCGTTCCTTGCGCGGGTCCGGGAGGGGGACCGCGGAGATCAGCGCCTGGGTGTAGGGATGTGCGGCCGCCGTGAACAACTCCTCGGTACGCGCCTCTTCGACGATCTTGCCGAGGTACATGACAGCGACCCGGTCGGCGATGTGGCGGACCACGGACAGGTCGTGGGAGACGAACAAGTACGACA